>NZ_CP152050.1:237500-540000 GCF_038632915.1 Paenisporosarcina sp. FSL H8-0542 | reverse complement strand
GTGCTTTCTTCAACCCTGCTGTTTTCAGTACTTCTTCAGCACTTTGATAACTTTCTGGATGGATACCAGTCGCATCAAACGGGTTTTTTGCTTCAGGAATACGTAAGAACCCAATAGCTTGCTCGTATGTTTTGGCGCCGAGACGCGGAATTTTCTTCAGTTGTGCGCGTGAAGTGAACTTGCCATTTTCATCTCGCATGATGATGACATTTTCAGCTACGGTTTTGGAGAGACCCGAAACATATTGTAATAACGATGCAGAGGCTGTGTTAATGTTAACACCCACTTGGTTAACGGCAGTTTCTACTATGAATGTTAATGATTCATTTAGTTTTTTCTGCGAGACGTCGTGTTGGTATTGTCCAACCCCTACTGCTTTAGGTTCAATTTTGACTAATTCTGATAGCGGATCCTGTAGTCTTCGAGCAATCGATACTGCACTGCGTTGTTCTACCTGAAGATGAGGAAATTCCGCACGAGCAGTGTCTGAAGCCGAATAAACACTTGCGCCAGCTTCGTTTACTATTACATAAGCAATTTCACGATCTGCTTCTTTCAAACATTCCGCGACAAATTGCTCCGTTTCACGGGAGGCTGTTCCGTTACCTATGGCAACGATTGAAACAGGGTATCGCTTCAATACATCCAAAATGGTTTTTTTGGACGCTGTCGGATCTGCTTTTGGTGGATGTGGATAAATGACGGATACTTCCTGAAGCTTCCCGGTATCATCCACGACAGCTAATTTACAACCTGTACGATAAGCCGGATCTACCCCAAGAACGACTTTACCTTTCAATGGAGGCTGTAATAAAAGGTTTCGCAAGTTTTCAGAGAAGATATGAATGGCTTGTGTTTCCCCTTTTTCTGTTAGCTCCGTGCGAATTTCCCGCTCGACTGATGGAGCAATCAGGCGTTTATAAGAATCCTCAATCGCTTCAGCTACTTGACTGATGCTTAGCGAGGAACTGTGCGTTGGAATCCACTCATCGCGCATGACACTAATGATTCTATCCACGGGTGAAAGCAAATTGATCTTCAAAATATCTTCTTTTTCACCACGGTTTAATGCAAGAACTCGATGGGGCACAATTTTCTTTACTGGCTCCGTGTAATCATAATACATTTCGAATACGCTTTTCTCGTCGGCCTCTTGTTTCTTCACAGTGGATACAATTGACCCTTCTGCACGAGTTAAGTTTCGGATTTTCTCACGTATTTTCGCGTCATCCGCAAATTGTTCCGCTAAAATATCACGCGCACCTTGCAATGCTTCTTCAGCGTTCATCACTTCTTTTTCTTCATTGATAAAGTCTTTTGCTAACTCTACCGGCTGTGTTTGGGAAAATTTTAATAATAACGAAGCTAAAGGTTCTAATCCTTTTTCTTTTGCTATTGTCGCTTTTGTTCTGCGTTTTTGCTTATATGGTCGGTACAAATCTTCGAGTCTTTGTAATACAGAGGCTGCCTGAATGGCTTGGGATAATTCTTCAGTTAATTTCCCTTGCTCATCGATCAAGCGCAGCACTTCTTCTTTTCTTTGCTCTAGTTGCTGTATGTAACGGTAACGATCTTCAACCGCTTTAATTTGTACTTCATCCAGTGAGCCTGTCGCTTCTTTACGGTAGCGTGCAATAAAAGGAACCGTGTTACCTTCTTCCAGTAAATCGATAACTTGCTGGGCTTGTGCTGGGCGTACATTTGTTTCTTTAGCTATTCGTTGCATCATTTGTTTAGCGTCCATGTGACTTATCATCCTTTCGCTTTACATCCATTTATTTTAACATAAGAAAAGCGTAAAGCGCCTCTCTTGCCTGACACAAGGAAATGATAGGCGCTTAGTAGTTGCCGCCTTTTAGAGCACAAAGTGACGCGTGGAGCTAGATATAGCTAATCTTGGATGAAACGAAATCCAAACCAATTTAAAACACAAAAAACCCGCTCCATTTTATTGGAGCAGGCTACCGGCGATAAATGTTGCATCGTCACCATGTTTAATTGTTTGTATTAATGTTTGGTGCAAATCATAAGCTCCTGTACTACTTCTCATCGTGCTCTTGGGGTTTCCTAAGACGACACCATCGGAATGGAAAAGGAACAAATCACCCGGTTTATAGGAATAAATTTGAGTTCGAAGCTTTTGAGGTCTTCCCGATAAATAACCCATTACTGGTAGTGGGTAAATCATTTTATCGTCATCTCTTCTAGTCATATAAAACTTGATGTTTCCTACACAGCTATATGCAATGGTCTTAGCAGAAAAGTTTACTTTGACAATCGCTACAGCAGCGCCACGTTTTTGGAACATTAATTTGTTGCATCTCAGCAATAATTCATCAATTGTTTCATGATGGTATTCTGCCAAAATCATCGGAATGATTTCAGATGATTGTCTCGCAATTGGTCCGTTGCCTAAGCCATCAGCAATAGCACATAAAAAATACTCCTCATTCATATACGTGAAATACGTATCTCCCGATTCATTGTTTCCCTCTTTTGCTTCCTGATAGACGAATACCTCTAAAAAAGGATGTCGTATCGAGTTCATTACGACACTCCACCAGCTGCAAGAATTGCATCTTGTAACTTTTTAATAGCTTTTCTTTGTAATCGGGAAACATGCATTTGGGAAATACCGAGTTTGTCACCGGCTTCTTTCTGGCTTAGCTGATCAATATATGTAAATTGGATGACTTGTTTCTCCCGTTCAGAAAGAACACTGAGTGCATTTGCTACTAACATACGCTGATCTGTTTTTTCATAACCATCATCTTGCTGGCCAATAACGTCAAATAAAGTAATGCTACTTCCATCCGAATCAGATTCAAGAGAATGGTCCATCGAAAGAGCTTGGTAGCTTTTACCCATTTCCATTGCTTCTAATACATCATCTTCATCTACTTCGAGATATTCAGCGATTTCAACGATTTTTGGTGAACGTTGAAGTTCTGTGGTTAACGTTTCAACAGCAGATTTTATTCGTGGTCCGAGCTCTTTAATGCGACGTGGAACATGTACTGCCCATGTCTTATCACGCAGAAAGCGTTTAATCTCGCCAATTATTGTTGGAACTGCAAAGGCTTCAAACGTTCTGCCAAACTCAGGGTCGTATCGACGGATAGCACCAAGTAAACCTAACATGCCGACTTGTACAATATCTTCGTGATATGATTTCCCATTTGAATATTTTCGTGCAATGGACTCAACCAGTCGTTGATAATTTATCACCAGGTTAGTTTGAGCTTCTGCATCTTCAGACTCTTGATACGCTTTAATCCACTCGAGAATTTGTTCTTTAGTTTGATGATTAGGAGGAGATAGTTTCGACATTCTCTTCCACCTGCTCTTCTCCGACATACTTTGTCATAAAGACTGTTACGCCTTCTTGGTGGTGGACTTTCACTTCATCCATTAATGTTTCAATTAAATACAGACCAAGTCCACCTTCACGTAAAAACTGTACTTCTTGTTGTTCGTGATAGGGTCCAACTTTGGCTTTTGTTTCTTCAAAGTTAAAGCTTTTACCATGGTCTGATACCATGATTTCAATTTTGTCTGGATAGAGTGCACATCCGACAACGACTTCACCTTCATCAACTCCAGTGTAAGCATGTTGCACGGCATTAGTGATTGCTTCTGAAGAAGCGATTTTTAAATCTTCGATATCATCGTATGTAAAGCCAATTCGACTGGCCAATCCGGATATAGTTAAACGTGCAACACCCACGTATTGGGGTTTTGCAGGCACTCGAATCTCTACATAATCAAATGGTCTCATGATCAGTTTCCACCTTTATCGTCTGTCTCAATATCCATAATTTCACCAAGACCAGTTATATCAAATAATCTCTTTAGACGAGGCGATAATCCCGTTAACTTAACATGGCCGTTAATGGCATTAATATTCTTGAAAAACGCAACAATAACACCCAATCCAGTACTATCCATATATGATACATCCGACATGTCTAATTCTGCTTGCAAGCCCTCATTTGGCTGCACAGTAGCTAATTTTTCACGAAGTATCGGTGCTGTAAATGCATCGATTTCTCCGCTAATAAAACCTTTAACGAAATTCTCTTCTTCTTTTAACACGACTTGAATATTCATCTATTGACACCCCGTCCATCCACTGTAACTTAATTGATAATTACTTAATACCACTTCGATATCTTTTTGAAACCTTTTAACATATTTTTTTGAAAATAACGAGTGTAAAGTCATCACGAAGCTCAAAATTTTGCATCTTTTCCAGTTCTTTAAACACGGTATCTACAATTGTTTGAGCAGATTCGTGACGTAAGGAATAAATCAAAGACGCTATGATTTCCTGTTCAATGAAACCTTCATCCGTTCTGCACTCCGTCACACCATCCGTCATCATCACGACAAAGTCGCCACATTCCATTTTGACATCGTGTTGTGTATAGGTGACATTCGGTACAACACCCAGCAAAAGACCTTTTGCATGAAGTTCAGAGAACTCTTCTTTTTGAGCATCGTAATAAAGGGCAGGCTCGTGACCTGCCGAGGCGTATGTAAAGGTTGATTGTTCAACATTATAGCGACCGTAAAACATGGAGATGAACATATCGTCATTGACACTTTTCTCAACAATGCGATTGATAACATCCAATACTTTTTTGGGATCGGAAGTTGCATCCTGCAAACTGTCCATCCCATATTTGATCATGGACATGCATAGTGCAGCAGGAATTCCTTTACCGATGACATCAGCAACTGCAACGCCAGCATTATTCAAATCGTCGCTGAGAAAATAAATATAATCCCCATTCATTTTACGAGCCGGCACAGAAACAAGACCAATCTCCAAACCAGAAACTACCGGAACAGTTGTTTTCAATAAAGTTCGTTGAACATTGGCAGCTAAGTCCATTTCAACCTTCATTTCTTCCTGCTGTTCCAACAAGCTCTGATGTTCTGCATGAGCAAGCCCATAACGAATCATCATTTCAATTAGCAAATCAAATGAATTCCAAACATTCATTGGCAACTCCGGGAACATTTCTTCTAGTGCTGCCTTATGTATGCTAATTACCTCTTCGGGAGCTATGTTTTTTTGTATAAGTTGACGGCTGAAGTTTTGACCTGCATATAAATTCTGCTCTGTTTGACGCATGACATATTGTCGGAGTATTTCCTTATATTGCCTTTCAATTTCTTGAGGCATTTAATCTAACCTCCTAACGAATCCACTTCGTCGCTTTTATTACGGTTCCTTCACCTAAAACTGTGTCTATTTTAAAATCATCCATTAAACGTTTTACTCCAGGCATACCAGCACCTAATCCACCAGAAGTAGAAAAGCCATCCTCCATCACTTTACGAACATCGGGAATTCCCGGTCCTTCGTCTGATGCGATAATAATAATGCCAAATGATCCGCCTTCTGATATACGTTCAATTTCGATTTTACCTTTTCCCGCATATAAGTAAATATTACGAGCCAGTTCACTGATTGCTGTTGTGATACGTGCCTGATCAACCGTGCCGAAGCCCACTTCTTTTGCTTCATTCCGACCAAGTTGTCTAGCAGCAACAATGTCCCACTCAGTTAAAATTTCTACAGAAGACCGATACCCCATACTTAGGCCTCCAATTCTCGTTGGAGTTTTTCAAGACCATTCTCTAAGTCTAATGCTGTCATCACATCGTCTAAACGAATTCCCAATTCGATAAGTGTAATTGCTACCGCAGGCTGAATTCCTGTAATAACCACTTTGGCACCCATTAATCCAGACATACTGATGACATCTCCTAGAACTTTAGCGATAAAAGAGTCTATAAAGTCGATTGGTGTTAAATCGATAACTACTCCACGCGCACTTGTTTCATGCATCTTGGTAAGTAAATCTTCTTGGAATTGTAACGCCGTTTGATCATCAAGCTCCCATTGAATTGAAACAATCAGACAGTCTTTTAATTTTAAAATTGGAATACGTAAGTTCAATCCTCTTCCACCTCCACGATTTTGCGGTTTGTCCATGCCAATGCTTGTTCAACACCACGTTGCAAAGTGCTTGTAGTAGTGAAATCTTTCAAATTAATTCCTAAAGTAACGATTGTTTGTGCAATTTCAGGACGAATTCCGACCAACATACACTTCGCCCCAACTAAACGAACTGCGTCTGCTGCCTGAATGATATGATGTGCAACCATTGTATCCACAACTGGTACGCCCGTTATATCCAGCAACACGACTTCAGCACGATGTTTTACGACACCGTCCAACAAGTTTTCCATTATCAGTTTTGCACGCTCTGTGTCGATTGTGCCGACAAGTGGCATAACTGATATTTTGTCAAAAACCGGAATCAATGATGCTGAAAGTTCCTGTAACGCAATTTTTTGCAACTGCACAGTACGTTCCCATGTTTTAGCATACGTTTCTACAATGCCATCACGCATAGGTGTAATCCAATTAGCGAAAACCAAAACATATTCCTTCATATTGCTCTCTGTGATGGTTTCATTTTGTTCCAACATATCGTATACAACTTGTGAAAAATGAGTGATTGCTTTCATGACAAAGCTGATTGACCAGCCAAAACGAACAACTTTGCTTGTAAATTCGTTCAGACGATTCACATAGTTTTTCTCACCTTCAAATAGGTTGGAAATCATTAACTCTGCAAATTCACGACTTGTTTTGTCGATGACATCTTGCGACATTATTTGAAAGAATCGTTCCTCTGAATCGTCTTTCATTAATTCCTGCCATCTGACAAGTATTTCATCTATATTATCTTGAATGAATGTTGCCATCTGTTTATTCATACAGTTTGGTGAAGCCTCCTCGAATCAAATTCATATGTTCCTGCTATTGTATCTGAAAATTGCCAACTACACACGTTTTTTAAATTGGGACCAAAAAAACATCGTACACAAAATCTGCGCACGATGTCCTTTATTATGTATGATTAAAACTTTACGAGGCCGAGACTAATTTCAAGCGCCTCATCTACTTCTTCCATCAGTACATCATCCAGCTGGGTAATTTTATCCGTCAGCCGCGATTTATCAATCGTACGCAATTGTTCAAGCAAAATAACAGAATCCCGTTCAAACCCATACTTTTTAGCATTGATTTCTACATGTGTTGGTAATTTTGCTTTTTGAATTTGCGCAGTGATAGCCGCAATGATGACTGTAGGGCTGAAACGATTCCCGATATCGTTTTGTATCACCAGAACGGGCCTTGTTCCACCTTGTTCAGACCCGACTACTGGTGATAAGTCAGCAAAAAAAACGTCACCACGTTTTACGTTCAAGATTTCATCCTCCGCTTACGAGACGCTCCACCGTATGCTCCGCTTCGTATTCCAAATGCAGACACTCGCTTGCAATTGACAAGTTGATATGGGACATTTCCACGTAGCCCTTGATCATCGCTTCTCGTATAAGATTGGGTTGAACATGTTTAATCACTTTTTTTGTCGAAATATAAACAAACTCTCCTGGCTCAGCCAGTTGTTGCTCTTTCTGTCTATCAAGATCGTTCACAAATTTTCGTGGGAGTTTTACGATAACTTCCTTTGTTTCTCTCTTTTCATTCACAGTCAACACCTCCGACAAACCCGTCCCTCTTTTCAATACTTTTCTATCTTACCATTCAAAACTTGGTATGAGAAGACAAAGAAGGAAAATATCTGACAATATTTTTAGTTTAGTCGGTTTATGTCGAACACTATTGCGGATATGTCCTTGGCACCCTATTCGTCAGTACACAAGGAATTTCGTACGATATTGTTTGCAGTTTCTGTGCCCACTCTTCAATGGTTACTAGTTCATTTCCTTGTCTTCCAATTAACACAACTGGTTCGCCAACCGGAACATGTCCATCCAGATGAACCATACACTGGTCCATACAAATTCTTCCGATGACCGGCAAGCGTTTTCCTTGAATCAATACTTCTTGTCCACTCAACCCCCGGAGCATACCATCCGCATAACCGATTGGAAGTGTGGCTATCCACTCTTCCTCATCGGCAGTGTAAGTAGCACCATAACTGATGGTAGAACCTTTAGCCACTTTTTTGACATGCACAACTTCTGTATGCAAACTCATTGCTTTTTCCAATGGAAAAGGAAGTCCATTATCAACAAATGCTGATGGTGATATTCCGTACATCGAGATCCCAAACCGTACTGCGTCAAATAATGATTCTTTGTGCATCAATGCAGCTGCACTGTTCGCAGTATGAATACATCGTGGTTTTTCAGGAAAGCAATGCAAAAACGTTTTGAACTTTTCTAGCTGACGTGTAAATTGGTCCATATCTTCATCATCAGCCGTCGCATAATGAGTAAAGACGCCATCAATCACGACATCTTGTCGATGATTGATAGTTTGAATAAGCGTGCTTAATTCTGATTCCGTAGTTACACCTAACCTACCCATGCCAGTGTCAATTTTAATATGTATTTTCAGCTTTTTGGGTAAGGACGGAATGTGAAGAAACCAATCATTTTGAAAAACGGTAAGCATAATATCGTGCTGGCTGGCAGCATTTGCAAAGGATGGGGGAGATGCACCTAACACAAGAATGGGCGATTCGATGCCACTTTCCCGCAATCGAATCGCTTCATCTGGTGTGGCAACGGCAAGCATGCTTGCCCCCGCTTCTATTGCAGCAGTCGAAACTTCATAATCACCATGTCCATAAGCATTTGCTTTTACTACCGCGATCACATCACTAGATGGACCAATATGTTTCTTCAGATTAAGTATATTCATTTTTATTGCATTCAAATCAATTTGTGCGAATGTTGGTCGATAAAAATTAGCTGGTTGCATGGTTATACCTCATTTAAAGTACGATAGTTATAATAATTGTTTTATTTTAAATCATCTGCAGTCATCGATGAAGCCACTGTTATCATTTCTTCACGAGACATCGAATCTGATGCTAAGAAGAATTGAATGCCGTTCTGTTCCCAAGTGATTGATTGATCTGTGATGGCCCCGATTGCAAATCCAAGATCGGCAGGGTCGCCAGCAGCAAAAACAGGTACTAAGTCAACAGATTTTTTCGTAATTGGAGATTGAATGAGCGTAAACTCTTTTTTACCACCATACGTCATGATTACTCGTTCTTGTGTATCATTTTTAATCACTTTTTCCTCCAGCTTATCTACGCCTTCCCACTGTAAAGTAGGGTAATGCGTTTTGAATACTGGTACCTCAGCATCTTTACTTGCAGTTTCATTCTCTGTTTTTTCTTCAGAAGGCATATCCGCTTTGTAATCGGCAGCACTTCTTGAAGTTCCTAATGTAATCTTATCAAAAGTAATCAAGATTTGTTCTTGTTTTTGATCATTTAAGATAGATACTTTTGTCGGAAGTAATGTTTTCTTACTGATATGGATTTGTTGTGTCGGCAACATTTTTTGATGACTGTTTCTAGTTTTTGTTTCAAAGATATACGAATTTTTGTTTTCTGTCATTTTTGACTCTTTATCCGCTTTAATATCTTGTGCTAAAGACCCGATTAAATAGGCTTGGCTATTTTTTTCCGGCCAATCACTCTGGAATTTGTAAGTCTTACCTAATGTAGGGGTAATCACAAATACGCCTTCTTTATTTCGAACAATCGTTTGTGAAACATCTTCTTCCGCTTGACTAACTTTCACTCGGTAAAATTCTGGTTTTGTGTGCCACACACTGACATCGTAAAGACGTGGTTCAGAACCTGTACTGATTTGCATCTGTGCTTCTAACTCATACCCTTTCGTGTCAACCCATTTACTACTCAACTTCTTCAACACATCTTCTTTTGACTCTGCCCCACATGCTGTTAACAAAAGCATTAACAGTACAACTAACCCTGCAAATAAACGGCTACGCATAAATCCACCCTTTCTCATATCGATCCGTTAAAACATCTTATGAAAGAGGGACAGGGATTATTCAACCAATATTACTTGGGCAGCGGCGAATTGTTTTGTGTGTGTAATACTCACATGACCGTTGACTTCTTGTCCTTTAAAATACAGGACAGGTTTTCCCACATTATTTGAAATCACTTCAATATCCTGAAAGCTGCAATGCTTGCCTATGCCAGTCCCTAATGCTTTTGCAAATGCTTCTTTCGCTGCAAAACGACCAGCTAAAAATTCAAGTTGTCTTGCTTCTTTCAAATTAGTAAAGCGCTCCAATTCACGTACAGTCAGAATACGGCTTTTAAATTTAGTCGTAAGCATATGTGCATCTTTGATACGTTCAATTTCTGTCACATCCAAGCCAATTCCTTTAATCATGCAACACTTCTCCTTTCAACCCATGGCATTTTCACGGTATAATATTTACATAGAAATTCGAGGTGAATTCATGTTTAGTCGTACAGAAAATTTTTCACAATACATTAAGTCTTACCCAGTGGTTTCTACAATTATTGCCCTTAATGTTATCATTCATTTGCTTACATTAGTCCCAGTCCTTGGCCCAGTGCTATTTAATTATGGAGCAGGTGTCAATTACCTAATCTCCGATGGACAATGGTGGCGTTTCATCACGCCAATGTTTTTGCACGCAGGTTTAATGCATTTACTGTTCAATATGTTTTCACTATATTTGTTTGGACCTGAACTTGAAAAGCTTGCAGGAAAAGTCCGTTTTTTAACCATTTATTTCATGGCTGGATTATTCGGTACCGTTGCAACTTTCCTTTTGCAAGACGCTAATTATGTTCATGTCGGTGCTAGTGGTGCTATTTACGGACTGCTCGGGGCTTTTGGTGCACTCGTGTACTATGCACGCAAAACATTACCCCAACTTCGTCAAATCATTTTACCGATCATTGTCATCAGTATCGTCATGACCTTCTTAACACCAAACATTAACGCTACCGCTCATTTAAGCGGTTTGGCTGTTGGTTTCCTGATTGGACTTAGTTACTTCCATCCTCAACGAATCATTAGCTGGAAAAAGAGAAAAAGATAGGACAGCCTTATTGTGGCTGTCCTTTTTCTATCGCTTCATACTTGGAAGGTTCGTACCAAGTCATGACTTCCTCAATATCTTTTACGTTTAAATGATCCACTTTAGCAGTTGTTCCAAGCATTCCCGACTTGATTGTGGTTTGAATGGAAGCGAGCTTTTTTCTTTTTTGGAAAGGACTTTGTTTCATTTGAAGAGATTGCATTCTTTTCTTTTCGATGAAGAACGTGTATTTACTAATCCCTCTGTATCGCAAAGATAACTGGTTACGATTAAGTGCAAATGCAGCAGAATGATGTTGCCATAGAGCCAATAGGATCACAATCGGAAACAGGAATAATGACAATAATCCATATGGATAGTAAAAATAACTGACCGCAACCATCACGGGAATCATCCATAAGAAGTCAAGACGATAATAAAATGATTTAGCCTGTTTTGGAGAAGATGTCCATTCAGGTTCAAAGTCGAAATCTACGAACAATTGATTTAACGGTTGTTTGATTACACTTTTTTTAACAAGTGGGAATAGTTTTATGTTTTTATCTTGTTCCTCTAGGGAACCCCCCGCACTTTCAACAATAACCGTACAATAGCCGAATAATTGGCGCAATGGATTCTCGACAATACGAATCCCTTGAACACGCCCAATTGGAATGGATACTTTTTTCTTCTCCAGCAAACCACGAGTTAAAACAATCTGGTCGTTTTCCTGGACAATCGTAAATTGGTAGTAATTTAAAGTCGTCAGAATGACGGAAATTAACCATGCGAACAATAAAACCATAAAAATACTAATTGCCACAATGAAAAAGCCGAATTTCAGAAATACAACGAACTCATCGTAAATCTCCTTGTACGGAATGATATCCGAAAACTGGGACATGAACACAGCTAACCCAGAGAATACGACACCAATCCCTCCAGATGTAGTGGCCAGAATGATTAAATCCTTCATGGACATTTTATAAATTGGAACAGCAGAATCTAAGTCCGATTCATGGTTTTGATCTTCCGTTAATGTTACTTCAGCTTTCGTTAAAGACGTTTTACGTTTTTTTGCATTCGCCAATTCTGTTTCGATCCGCTTTGCATTATCTCTGGTGATGGCTGTAAGTTCTGCTTCTGCTTCTTTTGCAGATCCTGAACCAGCGGTCTCAATCGTTACTTTTACAAGTTTGAAAGGTCGATGTAAAATACTTTCGGTATAGTTCAAGCTTTGAATACGTTCAAAAGGAATATAGCGTTTTTTCTTTACAAACAATCCATATTCAATCCGTAATTCATCCTCTTCAAACCAGTAAACAAAACGTTTCCACTTGATGATTCCACTACCCAAAATGAACGCCAGTACCAAAAACCCCACAATATAAGGAACAAAATCCGTCCAATGGCCGCCTCCCGAGGAATCGCCTTGAAATCCATTTACAACAAAAATGAAGACAAACGGTAAAATTAAATCCTTTAAGCCTTTAATGAAATTTACCACTGCTGAAATTGGATGGAGTTTAAAACGTTCGTTAGACATCATCTTCCGCCACCCTTGCAAGTGTCGATATGCGAATTCTCATTTCGTCCGCTTCACTTGTAATAAGTGCCGGAATCGTATGATTTGTTGCAGCAGTCGAGATTGTAATAGAAGCTAAATCATATTTGCGTAAAATGGGTCCTTGTTCCGTATCTACATGCTGGACCCGAACCATTGGCACTAGTGTCCGCTTGATGACAAAGAGTCCGTGCTGAAGTTCAATTTCCTGTTCCCTAACTTCATATCTCCAACGAAGCCATCGTAATTTAGGAAAAAAATAAACAAATATGTATGTATATAGTATAGGAAGCACTACACAAATAACCCATACCCACCATGGCCCTTCCAACCACCAATTTAAGACTCCGGCACCTATTGCCAATAACCATATAATGGCGGAATGCATCAAGCCGTACAATCTCCATACCTTTAATCCTTTTGGTGAGATCTGATTAATTGGTTCATTTCTCATGTGAACACCTACTTTCTACTATGCATACGATTCTACAGTAAAAACGTTTCATAAAAAAGATACTGGTAGAGATGTATTATCAGTTCTGGGTTGTCTATTCGCGGTTGCAAGCCTTCTATTCGCGTTTCAACCATTCACAATCTAAAAAAACCACAGCCCATAAGGACTGTGGTTTTTGAAATTTAATTAGCTTTCACGACGTGAAGATGTACGTGGACGTCCACCGCGGCTTGAAGAGCCCTCACGTGAAGAAGAAGAAGAAGCTCCGTCACGACCGCCAGTACGGCGAGATGGACCACGATCTGAGCTACGACCTGAACCTGAAGAAGATCTGCCTCCACCGCTACGGTTGTTGCCTTTATAGCCACCGCCGCCGCTGCGTCCGCCACCACCGCTGCGCTCTTTACGAGCTGGCAATGGGCGTTCTTCAGAGATTGATACAGGTGTATCACTTGGTTCGCGAGTCATTGATTTCAATGCAGCAGCGATTACGTCAACTGCTTCATATTTCTCAAGTAATTCCGTTGCGAATGAACGGTAATCACCGATATTGTTTTTGTCTACAATTTCAGATAATGATTCAACCGCTAAACGCTGTTGACCAATTAATGCCTCATCTGAGCTTGGTGGACGAAGTGGTGACATACGTTTTTTCGTTGTTTCTTCAACGATACGTAAGTAACCCATTTCACGTGGAGTAACGAAAGTTACTGCCACACCACTTTTACCTGCACGGCCAGTACGACCGATACGGTGAACATAGCTTTCAGGATCTTGTGGAATATCATAGTTGTAAACGTGAGTAACACCAGAGATATCAAGTCCACGAGCAGCTACGTCTGTTGCAACAAGGATGTCAATTTTGTTTTCTTTAAATTGACGAAGAACTGACATACGTTTCGCTTGGCTTAAATCACCATGAATACCTTCTGCTAAATAACCACGGATGCTTAGAGCATGTGACAATTCGTCTACGCGACGTTTTGTACGACCGAAGATAATTGCAAGTTCAGGTTGGTGTACGTTAATAACACGAGAAAGGATATCGAATTTTTCACGCTCATGCGATTTAACGAAAAATTGCTCGATGTTTTCAACTGTCATTTCTTTTGATTGAATTTTAACTACTTCAGGCGTTTTCATGAATTTCTCAGCAATTTTACGGATTGGTGTTGGCATTGTAGCCGAGAACAGCAATGTTTGACGTTCTGCTGGAACACTTTCCATAATTGTGTTGATATCTTCAATGAAGCCCATGTTTAACATTTCATCCGCTTCGTCTAAAATAAGCGTTTGAACGTTATCAAGTTTCAATGTACGACGGTTAATATGATCAAGAATACGACCAGGTGTACCGACGATTACATGTGGGTTATTTTTCAATGCACGGATTTGACGTCCGATTTCTTGTCCACCATATACAGATAAAATTTTCACACGTTTGTCTTGGCCGATTTTGTAAAGTTCTTCTGAAACTTGAATCGCCAATTCACGAGTCGGTGCAATAATTAAACCTTGGATGTTAGAGTTTTTTGGGTCAACCTTTTCAACCAACGGAATACCAAACGCTGCTGTTTTACCAGTTCCTGTTTGTGCTTGACCGATAATATCGCGGCCTTCCATTGCAAATTTGATTGTACCTTCTTGGATTGGTGTTGCTTCTTCAAAACCCATACGTTTTACGGATTTTAATGTTGATTCGCTAATATTTAATTCTGAAAAATTTGTCAAAATTTAATCTCCTTTTTGTTTACATTTGACAAATGGTTACATTTTCAGATGAAGTTGCGGCAAATTCGAGCCTATACGAGGAACGTTTCCGTTACTTAAAATTCTCTGTAGAGTTATCAGAGGGGACTTATATTTAAAGGAAAGCCCGGTCTTTTGCCGAGCGGTTCGATCAGTGGGGAGCATGTTCAAAGCGTATGCATCACGCTGTCTCTTGTGACCTGTTGGTAGCCTTTGTAAAGTTCTTATTGAGAACGAGGCTATTGTGATAGCTCACATTTTTGATGTTTGAAACTAAACATCCTACCCTAAAAAATTGAACAAACCGTTATGTTCAAAAAAAAGAGCTCTTCATCAAAACCCGAAGAGTCTTTACACAAAATGTATCCATTGCTCTAATCACTTTAACACGGATAAAGACAATATGCAATTAATCAACCACAGTCGTAATAATTAGTTTTCTCATTCTTTTCCAAAAAACTTAACACTTCATCGAACCATTCATCGCAATCCTCGCTATAGCATATGAGATGCTTGCCGCATTCTGAAGTAACCATGCTTTTCTCTTCTGATCCCAATCGATCGTACAAATATTGTGCAGAAGTGAATGGGACAATCCCATCTTTTTTGCCTTGCACAATACATACCGGTACTGTGACTGACTCATAATAAGGCTCGACCATTTTTACGACTCGCATAAACTCAATCGCGGCTCGAATTGGCGTATGAGTTAATTTGTATTCGTATAAATGGTAAAACGCATTGGTTGAAAGATTCCCTTGCACGACATCAGCTACGATATCTTTAACATCTTCCAATATTTGAACGCCATTAATGTATTTAGCAGATGCACTGAGAAGAACGAGACGGTCAATCTTGTAGCGCAAAGATAAATAAAGGGCAATCAGTCCACCCATTGAAAAACCGACAACGAACACTCTGTCCACTTGCTTTTGCAATAGTCTCAAGGCCTGTTCAGCTTCCATCATCCAATTTTCCGCCGTCAACTCTGTTAATGATAATGTAGGTCCATGTCCAGGCAACGTAGGGACTTTGACAATCCAATCCGTTTTCTCTTCAATATTTTGCACAAAAGGCTCAATTTCATACGGACCTCCTGTAAATCCATGAATGCATAATAGACCGGTTTTCATTTTTTCAGTCCCCTTTTAGAATCGCAACTTTGACTTGTTCGATACAGTTGTGATACCCAGTTCGCCATTTTTCAAACGCTACATGCCAACCATATTGAACATACAAAAAGGAAACTCCATTAACAGAGTTTCCTTTGAGTAAAGTATTAATTAATCACATGTTCTAGTGCCATTCCACGAGATCCTTTTATTAAAGTGATGGAATCTGCTGATGTATGGCTTTCCAACATAGTGCGAATCGGTTCATAATCCTTTTCCGACCAAATTAGATGTCTTTCATCGAACGATTTCTGCAACTTGTCATATAACCATTTCATGCGTGGACCATATAAGCAGACACCAGCAAAATCTTCCGATTTAATCTGATTGGCTAAGTCTTCATGATAGGCCTGTTCTTCAGAACCTAGTTCCAGCATATCCCCAAGAACCAGCCACTTTTCAGGACGAATTGTTGTTTCACGAATAAAGGTAATGGCGGCACTCATTGAAGTCGGTGCTGCATTATACGCATCGTTGATAAACAATGAACCGTTCTTGGCAGGAATGACTTGCATCCGCATGTCTGTAAGTGAAACATTTTTCAAGGAATCCAGAATTTGTTCGTTTGATAAGCCAGCCTCTTTGGCAATCAATATCGCAACCAATGCATTTTTGACTTGATGCTTTCCTAAAACCGGAATCATAAAATGTGATTCAATAAGTCCAGTCACATCAAACTCACTGCCATTCTCCGTCGCTAGAATCGATTGAGCTGAAATGTCATTTGACGTATTTGTCCCGAATGAAATGGTTTTAATAGTAGAAGATCCATTTTCATCATTGAACTTTTGAATGAATGGCTTCAAAAGCGGTTCGTCTCCATCATAAAATAGACACCCATTACCTTGTAAGCCGGCAATGATTTCAAACTTCGCTTTGGCAATTCCTTCACGCGAACCTAAGTCTTGCATATGGGCTTCGCCGATGTTGGTTATCGCAACGTGATGCGGTTTTGCCAAGTTTGAAAGGAACTCAATTTCTCCATAGCCACTCATACCCATTTCAAGGATGGCAAACTCTGTGTCTTCATCCAACGATAAGATCGTAATCGGTAATCCCAAGTTATTGTTGAAGTTTCCTGCCGTTTTTTGGACACGGAAATAAGGAGATAGTACACCCGCCACCAAATCTTTAGTGGATGTTTTCCCATTTGATCCCGTAATGCCAATGAACGTTGCCGGATGATCTTTCCGATATGCGCGTGCCATTTGCTGCAACGCTATTTCACTGTCTTCCACAAAAAGCAAAGGGAGATTTTGTGGAGGATTTGGTTCATCCTTCTGCCAAAGAGCTGCTGATGCTCCTTTTTCAAAAGCTTGAGTCACATATTGATGACCATTCACTTTTTCACCTTTGAACGGAATGAATAAATCTCCAGGTTGAATGGTTTTAGTATTGATCGATACGCCACTTACCGTGACATTCGGTTTTACTTCGTCATTTATGTTTAACCACCCAGCAACTGTTTGTAATGATTTTTTCAAAATTATTCACACTCAATCCATTGTATAGTGTAGTTGTTGTTTTTCGGCATGTCTTTCGATCGCAAGCTCAATCAGCTGATCGATTAATTCCGCGTAATTCACGCCTGTGTGCTGCCATAACAATGGGAACATACTGAATGGCGTAAAGCCAGGTAATGTATTCACTTCATTAATTAGCACTTCATTTGCATCCGTTACAAAGAAGTCAGCTCTCACTAGTCCTGAGCAATCCAATACTTTAAAAGCCTTGATTGCGTTGTCTTGCAAAGTAGCTTCCACTTCTTCAGTGACGTCCGCAGGAATTATCATCGCCGTGTTGCCGTCTTTGTATTTTGCTTGGTAATCATAAAAATCTTTCAACGGTTTGATTTCACCTGGCACAGAACATTTCGGCGAATCGTTACCTAGTACACCCATTTCAATTTCACGTGCTTTAATGCCCTGTTCGACGATAATTTTGCGATCGTACTTCAATGCCATATCCACAGCTGCGATTAACTCTTCACGAGTTGAGGCTTTGCTGATTCCCACACTTGAACCGAGGTTTGCCGGTTTAACGAAAACTGGCCAAGCTAGTTCTTTCTCCATTTTCCCAATCAAATTCTCTTGGTTTTTTTGCCATTCTTTACGGATGAAATGAACGAATGGTACTTGTTTCAGACCAGCAATCGCGAAGAGCTGTTTCATGATGACTTTATCCATTCCGGCAGAAGATGCTAGAACACCATTACCGATGTAAGGAAGATTCAATACTTCAAGCAATCCCTGTACCGTTCCATCTTCGCCATTTGGTCCATGTAAAAGAGGGAAAATCACGTCCAGCGCGTTTTCGTCTGTCTCCTGTTGAGACGGTAAGAAGCTTGAAATATTATTAGGCAATTCTTGATTGAATGTATTATCAAATTGCAATTGTTCAATTGTTTCTACCGGCGCCAATAATTGGGCACCTTTACGCCATTCGCCTTCATGTGTAATGTATATTGGAAACACATCATATTCATTGAAATTTAAAGCTTGTGTCACTGCACGAGCTGTCGATAAAGATACTTCATGTTCGGCGGATTTCCCACCGTATAATAAACCTATTCTTTTTTTCATTTTAATACCTCCACAATATTGGATACAGTTATTTTAACATGAACCATGTTTACCCACGTACACTAATCAAAAAACAATCCCTTGCACTCATCTTTGCAAGGGATTGTAGTTAGAATCGGATGGTTTCGTCCGGATTTTGTTTCATGACTGCAGTTAATTCGTCCCATATTTCATCGGGGAATACCGATTCTGGCAAAGAACGGATTTCTAAATCATAGCTTGCTTTTGATTTTTCGAGTTTGAATAACGAAAGCAGTACGCCTTCCTTCATCAAAGGTTTATGTGTAATAAATTGGTCCACCGTCAGTTCAGGGTACCCTTCTTTTTGTTTCCTGCGCCAAAAAGGAGCACCCCTCTCTTTGTCACGGACCACTTGATTTAGTATATTAACGACCAAATGAATTGAATCATTCAATTCACGAAAATAAATTTTCGTCATACTCTCTTCTTCATTGGATAAATAGACGTAACGATTTTGGAGTTGATAATAAAATGGTGATCGAATCGGTTCTTTTTTATGCCCGATATATAATAGTTCTGCTTGTTCCTGAGGCGTTAACATATTGAGTCTGCGTTCATCCGCAAAATCAATCCATCTCAAATCAGTTGGTTTATCCATAAATTCTTTGGTAAATGACAAGACCTCTTCATCTGGTACAAATTCCAGCTGGGTATGCATGTTAAACGAACTATCTTCGTATTCATGCTTAAGTAACAATAGATGTTGCAATGGTCCTGCATTTAGGACAAATTGTTGCATTGTAAGACCGCTGAAGATCACAAATTGATCAGCCTCGTTCATATGTATATAAATATGGTGAAGGTAATCTTCTGTATCACGTGCCTTTTTCACCATTATCATCACTCCATTCCTCCTTTCATTATAATCTCACTTTGAGAAGAATGAAACATTTTAAGATGTTCTTCGTCAGTACATACTGCACAAGCATTTGCTTATCTTTTACGGTATAATTGATAAGTTATAACTTTAAATTAGAAATTCAGGTGACAACTATGGAAAATAACAAAGGATTTGCTGATCGTTTCGACTGGACGTTGGCTTTTATATTATTACTGCTATTCATTGTAAGTTTGTTCGCAATTTCGTCTGCACAATCATCAGGTCAATACCCGATTAATTTCATCCCTAGACAAGTTTTATGGTACATCGTGGGTGCAGTGATTATAGGATTCACTATGTTATTCGAACCCGAACAATATAAAAAGATGTCGTGGGTTCTTTATGCTATTGGGATTCTCATTTTAATTGCCCTTGTTTTGGCACCGGGCGGCGAAGGTCAAATCGCTGAAAAACGTGGTGGAGCAAAAAGTTGGTTCCACTTACCGGGTATCGGGAGCATTCAACCGTCGGAATTCATGAAAACGTTCTTTATTTTAGCAATGGCACGCATGATTAGTAATCATCATGAAAATTTCGTGTCAAAAACAATGAAAACAGACCTAATTCTATTGGGGAAAATCATGGCGACGGCACTTATACCTTTACTGTTCATCATGCAACAGCCAGACCTTGGTACTTCACTTGTATTTTTGGCCATCACCGCAGCAATGATTATTGTGGGTGGTGTCACATGGAAGTTGATTGTTCCGATTTTTGCGGGAACCGCTTTAATCGGAGGTTCCTTACTCTGGATGGCTGTTTTCATGCAGGATTTTCTTTCGGAAAAATTCGGCTTTAAGGCTTATCAGTTCGGTCGTATTTATTCATGGCTTGATCCGTATTCCTATTCAACATCGGAAGGCTATAACTTGATTAATGCGATGACCGCAATCGGCTCTGGTGGAATTACCGGTAAAGGCTATCAAGGACGTGAAGTATACGTTCCTGAAAATCATACAGATTTTATATTCACGGTAATCGGTGAAGAGTATGGATTTATTGGCGCAAGTATTGTCGTGAGTCTGTTTTTCTTGCTGATTTACCACTTGACCAAAATTACATTAACGCTGAAAGATCCATTTAGTACGTATGTATGTGCCGGCATTATTGCCATGATTACATTCCACGTATTCCAAAACATCGGGATGACCATTCAGCTATTACCGATAACGGGTATCCCGCTTCCTTTTATCAGTTATGGGGGTAGTTCGTTAATGGGGAATATGCTGGCTTTAGGATTGGTGTTCAGCATGAAATTCCATCACCGCACGTATATGTTTGGTTCTTCTGACGATGAATAATAAAAAAGGATTACGCAATTATCGCGTAATCCTTTTTTGTTGGGGTGAATTTTGTGATTGGGGCAACTTTTAAATTTTGGAGCAACTTTCTCGAATTTGACGAGGAGGCTAGCTGGTTTGTCTGCGGAAAGGGAGCCGGTTCCCACTAATTTTTATAAGAATCATTTTAAAAATTATCAAAAGTTCGTATAAAAAAACACCTACTTTTTGGTAGGTGTCTCGAATGTATGATCTAAGTTGTGGATTCAGCCTTGAGTATGTGGAGTCTGAGTTGGTGCAGCGAGTGCTTTTAACATTTCGAGACGAGATTTGGTAAGCGTTACGGTGACACCCAACTTTGACAAGTTCGAAACGATTTTTCGCAAATCAACTTCTTTCGTCATCCAATCCACCTCTATCCTTCCTCTAGTTTAGGAACGTATTCATTTACTAAAAGGTTCAGGTTCAAGAAAATCGTTTTATAAATTTGACTTTCTATTTTATACACTTATTATACCACGTTTAGCCTATTTTAAATCTTTCAATTTTGTTACATATTTTAGTCCTTTGTAAATCATACTAACCATTATTATAAGGAGGGATTCTTGTGAAAATTAAAGACATCATGTCACGAGATATCGTGACATGTACACCTACCGATTTAATATCGGAAATTGCCCAAAGCATGCGTGCTTTGGACATCGGATGTATGCCAGTAGTTGAAGGTTCACGTGTAATCGGGATGATTACTGACCGAGATATCGTTACAAGGTCTGTTGCAAAAAATGGCAAGCGTCTTGTAAAAGATGTCATGTCGGATGAAGTCATTTCTGTAGGTCCTGAATCTACTTCTCAGGAAGCGGCTGAAATCATGGCGCAACACCGTATCCGCCGACTTCCTGTCATCAAGAATGAACAACTTGTTGGCTTCGTAGCTCTTGCAGATTTATCTGTACCAAGTGAGACAGCACATGAAGCTTCTCAAGCTCTCCATGAAATTTCAGAACCGAGACATCTTTAAACCACCCCCCCAAACTTATTTTTCAAGTTTGGGGATTTTTGATTCTCTTTTCTTTACATACCCCCCGACGGTACTTTATACTTAAGAAAATCTGGAGGTGATAAAATCATGACCACTAATACTGATGCTTCACCACTTGAGGAACCTCTAGAATCAACGACTTGTAGAAAAAGCCATCATCCAGATTCCGTAAAAAAAGATTTAACCACCCGGCTAAACCGAATTGAAGGACAAATACGCGGGATTAAAGGCATGGTTGATAAAGATGTCTATTGCGATGATATTATTACCCAATTATCAGCAACTCAATCTGCCTTAAACAGTGTTGCAAAAGTTCTTCTTGCTGGTCATTTAAAAGGCTGTGTGAAAGAACGATTAGCTGCAGGCGAAGATGATGTGCTGGATGAATTACTAACAACGGTTCAAAAACTAATGCGAAAATAACGAGGAGGAATTCCAATGGTAGATCACGTTACATTAAAAGTGGAAGGTATGTCTTGTGGACATTGTGTTAAAGCAATTGAAAGCAGTGTTACAAAAATTTCTGGTGTTGATAACGTGCAGGTACATCTGGAAAACGGCACAGTGGGTGTTGAATTTAACAAAGACGTAGTTGAAGTTGAAAAAATTACGGATACGATAGAAGAGCAAGGATACTCGGTGGCTAAATAAGTATTAAAATAAGACTGCGAAATTCGCAGTTTTTTTTCAACATTTTATATACCCCGTAAAGGTATGTATAAGGAGGTAAAATTATGATTGAAACTCAACAAGAATTATCGATAACCGGTATGACTTGTGCAGCTTGTGCAAATCGCATTGAAAAAGGGCTTCAGAAAATGGAAGGTGTATCTTCCGCTACCGTTAACTTTGCAACTGAAAAAGCACATATTACATACGATGCGAAAACCATTCAACCGAATCAGTTAGAAGACCAAGTTCGCGGACTTGGCTATGACGTAATCAGTGAGCAAGTTGACCTGAGAATTCAAGGAATGACATGTGCAGCTTGTTCAACCCGTATTGAAAAAGGATTGAATAATTTGCCTGGTGTAAATGAAGCAGCCATAAATTTAGCGCTTGAAACAGGAAAGATTTCATTTAATCCGAATCAGACAAACCCACATGACATTGTGAAGAAAATCCAAGATTTAGGGTACGATGCAACTTTCAAAAATGATGCAAAAGCCGAAGCCATTGATTATAAAAAAGCGGACATTCAAAAGAAAACCCGTTTGTTCTGGATTTCTGCCATTCTATCACTTCCCCTTTTATGGACAATGTTAGGACATTTTTCATTTACTTCAGCGTTATATGTTCCAGAGCTTTTAATGAATCCATTTGTTCAATGGGCATTAGCGACACCGGTTCAATTTTGGATTGGCTGGATGTTTTATAAAGGGGCGTATTTTGCACTTCGCAATAAGAGTGCCAATATGGATGTTTTAGTTGCTCTCGGTACATCGGCAGCTTATTTTTACAGTATTTATCTCGTATTGGATAGCTTGCAACACGGGGAAACACATATGCTCGGACTGTATTTCGAAACAAGTGCAGTGTTGATTACCCTTATTTTACTAGGGAAAGTCTTCGAAGCGCGTGCGAAAGGGCATTCTTCAGATGCTATAAAAAAATTAATGAATCTTCAACCGTCATTAGCCATAATTGAGGAAAATGGCCTGACGCGTGAAATCCCTATAGAATCTGTGCAAAAAGGCGATATCTTGCTTATTAAGCCAGGTGCATCCATTCCGGTTGACGGCGTTGTCCTATCCGGTTCATCTGCGGTGGATGAATCCATGCTGACCGGAGAAAGTTTGCCTGTTGAAAAAGCACAAAATGATGAAGTCTTCGCTGCAACAATCAATGCGAATGGAGCACTGCGAATAAAAGCTGCGAAGATCGGTAAAGAAACCGTTCTGTCTTCCATTATCCGTGTGGTTGAAGAAGCACAAGGATCCAAAGCTCCGATACAAAGATTGGCAGACCGAATCTCGGGTATATTTGTGCCGGTTGTTGTAGGACTTGCTCTTCTGACCTTCCTAGTTTGGTACCTTTTTGTGGACATCGGTAACTTTGCCTCGGCATTGGAAAGTACGATTGCTGTACTGGTCATTGCTTGTCCATGTGCGCTTGGGCTTGCAACTCCTACTTCAATTATGGCGGGATCAGGTCGCTCGGCTGAGCTTGGGATATTATTCAAGACAGCTGAAGCAATGGAAAACACAAAATCTATAGATACGGTTGTGTTCGATAAAACTGGAACCATCACAAAAGGTAAACCTGCTGTAACAGAGTTTATTGTTGCAAATCAGCAGGATCGACAAACACTCATTCTGTTGGCTGCGGCTGCCGAAAGTAATTCTGAGCATCCAGTAGCACATGCGATTACTTCTTTTGGTAAGGAAATCAATGAAATCCAGTATAAGAGTTCTGCATTTGAAGCGATTCCAGGGCACGGCATTAAGAGTACTATTAATTCCAAAGCAATTGTCATTGGCACACGTAAACTTTTGTCTGACCACACGATCGAGTTAGACTCGGCATTGGATCAAGCTTCTTCACTCGAACAGGACGGGAAAACGGTCATGTTCATGGCCGTTGATGATGTTCATGTCGCCACGATCGCAATCGCTGATCAAGTAAAAGAAACTTCAAAGGCAGCTATTCAAAAGTTACAGCAAATGGGCATTCACGTGGTGATGTTAACTGGCGATCAGGAAACAACCGCGCAGGCGATTGCGAGACAAGTTGGCATCGAGCATGTCGTTGCAGGTGTCTTCCCTACGAAAAAAGCAGAAGTCATCACATCTCTGAAAGATGAAGGTCGCAAGGTTGCCATGGTCGGTGACGGCATCAATGACGCTCCAGCTTTAGCCGTTGCTGATATCGGAATTGCCATGGGCACTGGAACGGCCGTTGCGATGGAAGCGGCAGACGTAACATTGATGCACGGAGATTTACTGCGTGTACCTGACACATTACTCATGAGTCGTTTGACAGTACGAAATATTAAACAAAATTTATTCTGGGCATTAGCCTACAATTCTATCGGCATCCCGATTGCGGCTGCCGGCTTACTTGCACCTTGGGTTGCTGGAGCTGCCATGGCATTTAGTTCGGTTTCGGTTGTATTAAATGCACTGCGTCTTCAACGTGCAAAACTTTAATTCTCTCCCGCAGATTACTATCTGCGGGTTTTTTTCTACTTATAAAAAGCATAAATTATTATATGTATTATCTTTCTTTCAAGTTTTTATATGTCTAGTTCCACGCGCCCTTAGGCTAGATATGCGCTTTCCACTTTTCTTTTATTCCTTTGTTGTTTGAAGGTTGATTTGCGAGTAAAATGAATTATATGGATTGAGTTTAGAAAGCGGGTTCTTTTGAAATGAAGAAAGCCATTTTGTTATTGATGTCTGTACAATTTTTTGTGTATTTAGGTTTTGGAATCATCATTCCAATTCTGCCTGAGGTAGTTTTGGAGCAGGGTTACAGTGAAGTTCACGTTGGCGGATTATTGACGATTTATGCATTAGCTTCCTTCTTTACAGCTCCACTGTGGGGTTCATTATCGGATCGAACAGGAAGAAAAAAATTAATTCTGATTGGCCTATTAGGTTTCAGTATGAGTTTTTTGATTTTCGCTCTCTTTATTGAGCAGCTACCGATGTTATATGTCTCACGAATCGTCGGAGGTATTTTTTCCGGAGCATTATATACAGCCGTTACCGGGTTTGTAGCGGATATGACGACTGAAGAAGAACGCAACAAATATATGGGCTTGCTTGGGATGTCAATAGGACTCGGTTTCATTTTCGGACCTGCTATTGGCGGTGTCCTCGGTGGCCTTACACTGCAACTTCCCTTCATTGTTTCGGCTTTATTGATACTAGCCTTGATGGTGTATGCGGGTCTTATTTTAAAAGAACCGGAATCTAGAGGGGAAGCAAGAAAAAGAGCCATTGTGCCAAAAGGTGCCAACAAACTCTGGCAGTATCGAATTCGCTATCTCTTCTTGTTCTCATTTATGGTGACGTTTCTGCTTGCAGGCCTGGAAGCTACATTCCAGTTGTTCCAAATTGATAAAATATCGATTACTCCTCTGCAACTCGGCTATTTATTTATGGCAAGTGGTTTAGTAGATGCCGCTATTCAAGGCGGTGTCGTTCGACGTGTGAAAAATGGTCAGGAAACGAAATGGATTATGGCGGCACAGGTAGTAACAGCCATTGGACTGATATTATTACTATTTACAGGCAGCCTTCTGTGGGCCGGCTTTGCACTCAGCGTCTTTACAGCCGGAAATGCACTTGCACGAACAGTATTGGTTTCATTGACGACAAAAGAGTCTGGTGGCAGGTATGGAACAGCGGCAGGTATGACGTATTCGATGGACAATATGGGTCGTATTATCGGTCCCCTTCTGTTCACATGGATTTTTACCGTACAGCCAGATAACGTATATGTTTTATCAGCTGTTCTTGCGCTGATTTCTATTGTCTTAATTATCTTGTTCCTCAACTCCAGTAAGTCATTGAAAAACGAAAATCCAGCCTCCTCATGATTTGAGGGGCTGGATTTTTTTAATGGGTTGATACGGCTTTAATTGGTTCAGAAACCATTTCTTCTTCCAAATCCGGATGTGCTTGTTTCATAACGGATGGTCGAAGCATGTAAATGACGGCTGCCAACATAATGGAACTTGAAGCTAGCAATACATATTGTGCAGGTACGATATCGAACAAGAAACCGAACAATACCATCGCAAGTGGCATCAATGACATAGACATCGTTTCAAGGAGTCCGAAAACCCTACCTCTGTACTCCTCCGCTATTTGTTTTTGCATCATGACGCCAATCGGTGTATTAACAAAAATCATGGCCACACCGAAGGAGAACATGAGAACGAAATAGAAACTGACAATCCCCATATAAGAAAGAGTCACAAGTAAGGGCAGCGTGGCAGTGGCCATCAGAAGCCCCATTATAATAATCCCTCTTTTCGAGACAATAAGCGGAAACTTAATATCCTTGCGTGCGGATAAATAAATGGAAGCCAACAGCATTCCGATAGACATTGCTCCTTCCGTTATACCGAAATGGGCTGATTGAACCTTCAGTTCTTCTACGAGGATGTAAGAATAACCAACCGTAAACGCACCGAAAAAGAAGTTGATTACTAAAGCTACCCATACGATTACCGAAAGTACCCTGTGCTGTTTCAAGTAAGTGATGCCAGCTTTCATGTTTTCAAGCATCGTTTCTTTTTTCTCTTCTATAAATTCCGCCGCTTTCTTCGAGTACAAATTGAAATCCATAGTGGATTCAAGAATGACAGCAATGATGTAACTGACCATGTGAATGATGAGGAACATTTTCATGGATACCAGACCGAACAATAGACCTCCTACCGCAGGTCCTCCTATTGATGCGATTGACATTGACATTTGATTGAAAGACATCGCTTTTTGAATTCGTGCATCATCCACCAAATTTGCAATGGAAGAACTGAATGTAACCCCAGAAAACAACGAGGTTATTGATAAAATGATTTGCGTAATATAAATGGCAATCAGTGAAAGTCCAAAAGTTAGACTAACAACCAATAACCCGCCTACCGCCAACACACTGCATATCTGTGCAATTATAATGATCATTTTTTTAGGATATTTATCCGCTGCATACCCTGCAAACGGCGCAACAAGAACTCTTGGCAGTATGCTGCAGATCAGCACTATAGCGAAGCTCGTTGCAGAACCTGTTACCGATAAAATATAAAAGCTGATTCCAAACGAAAAGACACTGACACCGAACGTCGAAATTAATTTACTAATAGTGAACGTCCACAAGTGATAGGTCGCTTTTTTTAACTTCAGTGATTCTTCCATGACTCATTCCCCTTTTCAAAAGTTTAATTTAATTAAACAAATAATAACATGAAAAAACTTCCCTTGCAACCAAAAGTTTAATATAATTAAACTGATTAGAAATGGAGCGATTGTAATGGATTCACTTGGATTACGTATCAGAAAATTACGCAAGCAACAGAAACTCACATTGGAAGCATTAGCTGGAGATCAGCTAACAAAAGGAATGTTGAGTTTAATTGAAAACGGCAAAGCCCAACCTTCTATGGAGAGCTTATCTTATATTGCAAAAAGACTTGGGATTGAATCGTCCGAATTGATGGAAGACGTCAGTCAAACGGAAAAAAGAAGTTTGTTGGCCAAAGTGGAAAAATTATATAAAGTGGAATTCTCGGATTTAAAGGACGAACACCAACAAATAATTGAACTCGTGCAGCCGGTTGTCGACAAATTGTCAATCAGTTACGAATCAGCACGTTTACTCGAGATTTACAGTAAATGCGGCTACTATTTAAAACTTGATGATTGGGAAACTTACTATAATCAGGCAATGAAACTTTACGAGCAATTGCATCTATACAATCAGTGGGCATCGCTAGCGATGTTTAAAGGGTTAATCAAGTTCAACCAACACGCTTACAAAGAAGCCTTGTCGATTATTTTGGAAGAGCATGCCCGTTTTGATTCACCCGCCATCAAACTGGATGCCGTGACCACCCTTGACTACATGTACATTGAATCCATTTTATATTCCGCAGTTGGCAAATATGAAGAATCCCAGTTGAAAATGAATGAAGCCTTAATTTACTCAAAAGAAGAACGAATTTTTTACCGTATCGACGATTTATATCGATTGGCTGGAGCCCAGGCCATTATCAACGGAAACGATGCGGACCGTGAATACTATCTCCGCAAGGTCAGACAATACGGGGAATTCGCAGAAAATCTTTATTCCACAGCCATGGCAGAATTACTGGAAGCACATTATTACAATTCCTATGCACATGAGTACGATAAAGCGCTGACCCATATCGAACGTTTTCTAGAACTCGGAAAAGAACTGTATAAGAATACAGAGGATACCAACCACTACCTGCTCGAAAAAGGAAAATCATTATTCGGTCTGGGTCAAATCAATAAAGCGCTGACGCTACTAAACCAATATAAAGTGCCCGACTATACCCATCACCCACTTGATTTATCAATGAGTTATGAGGTTCATGCCTATCGTGCGAAATGCTACGCCAAACTTGGTGATAAAGAAAAAGCGGTGAATGAAGCCAAGATTGGTCATGACTTGATTCTACCGTTACCCGAAACACCATATAAAACGTTTATTCTCCATACGTATAACGACTTGTTAAAAAGCAGTGACTCCTTCTGAGTTCACTGCTTTTCATATGCTTTGTAATGATGAAGCCACAATAGGAATTTCTCGAATGCTTCTTCAAAATCTGGCTGAATGAGTGACAGTTGGGCCCACTTTCTTTGCTTCAAATATTCACTTTGAGCATGAAGATCAAATCCAGAAAGTCTCGCATCCTTGACAAGGTACTCCGTTTTCGACGGAACTTTGAGGGTCACAATCATTGGATAGCCTTGCCCAGTCAAAAATTCAAGCTCTTTGTTTGTTTCCGCCATTAAAAGCGTTTGATAGCGGGTATTTAACAAGTCATACCGTTCATTTTGCTTGTATGCACCCAACGCAATCTCAAGGCTTGCAAGCATTTGAGAAGAATAAGTGAATGGGATTTGACCATTCGAATAACACCCCAGATCCAAATATGTTGGAATGGTGTGTGATTCTTCGATTATGTGATTTGAAAAAACCATTGCCATTCCAGACATCGAACCAATTGCTTTCCCACTTACACCCGTTGCCAAGTAGATATTTTTAAGCTGAAAGCGAACTGCACCGAACGAACTGACGCAATCCATACACACCTTGATTCCAAGTTCATTACAAAGTTTCTTAATCTGAGCCACATCATTTAGCATCCCTGTGGAGGTTTCCCCATGTGTCAGTAAAATCCATCCGTACATACCAGACTTCAAATGATGTTCCACTTCTGAATAATCGAATGGCTCTCCCCACTTCATTTCTATAGTGTCGTACGCCAGACCCCATCTTTGAGCCTGTTGTTTCAAACGTTCCCCAAATGCACCATTAACCAAAATTACCCCTTTGGATTCGAGCTGTGTAATTTGGGCGATCATGGCTTCATTGGCAAGTGTCCCGCTTCCTGCCAGCAAATGAACATGCGATGCCTCTGTCATTTCCAAGAGCATGGTCCGTACCCGTTTCAGAGACACTTCAAATTGATATGACCGATGGGAGATCGGTGAGCGCTGAAAAACTTTTTTCATTTCCACACTTAATTCATTCGGACCCGGGTAGAAAGTATAGCGCTTGTTTTGAAAGCGAGCAGCAACCGATTGTTCATAATGCTGTTTAGTCAAATACATGGGGACAAAAACGGCTTCCCCACTCCCAACAGGTTTTCCAAACGCTTTGAAACCGAGTTGGTCGTAAAGTTTTAATTCCCGGACGGTTCCTGAAATGACAGCTGCCCCATAGCCTTTTTCATAGGCATGGTCAGCCAATGCACGTGCCAGCATGAAAAATACACGACCGTTCCGATGATCTTTGCGGACCGAAAGCAATCGTATTTCACATAATTTGCCGTCCAACGCTTCTTCAGGAAGTCCATGTTCTACCAGTCCCATTTTGCGGTCCAGGGAAAACGGGCGTTCATCACGAAGGGCAATCATTCCCACTAGTTCTTGGTTTTTCAGTACGATTAAATATGTATTCTCAGCATGGAATTCGTCTGTACGTTTGCCACTAGGATGGTGTTCATGCTGAGGTATCTCCTCTACGAATGTTTCATAATTTAGTTTAGCTATTGCCTCAAACTCTTTCTCTGTTCGAGCGATTTTACACCAATACATTGCATGCACCTTCCACTTTATTAAATTGGACGTTTCAGGGGACTGGAAGTTCTGTCATTTTAAAGAAATTTTATACAGTTTTCTTTAAACCCCCATGCTCATAAAAAGGTGGGCTGTGCACGGTCCTAATTCACAAATTCTTATGGTTGTTTGAATCCTTTTCTTCCTCGTTCATCGGTACCGGGGCAACTTCCACCCTGCCCGTTTTTTCAGACGATACGGTCGTTTCTAAGTTCATGTCTCTTCTGCAACCAAAAAACCCTTGTGGTTTGACGATAGCAAACATATGAATTCCTCCCGCTCACTTACCCGTAATGTTATGTACTTAAGGATAGCAAGGAGGCGTATGTAATTAATCCGTCTGCAGACGTAGCAGGAGACGGACGTCAGGAGTGTTTTATCTAAGCTTCATGCAAAATTACAATTTTGAAACAAGTAAAAAACGGGCGTACCCCAAAAGTGTTATACACTAATGGAGTACCCCCGTCATTCAATAAAACGTTATATCCTTACACCGTTTGGTTATCGATTGCTTCATTGTACATATCAGTATCCAGTTCGCCTGTTATTTTAGAAGTCGTAACACCTGACACCATAGCGCCACTTACATTTAGCGCTGTACGTCCCATATCAATTAAAGGCTCGACTGAAATTAGTAACCCAGCTAATGCAACAGGTAAATCCATTGCGGACAATACGAGAATAGCAGCAAAAGTTGCGCCTCCGCCAACCCCAGCCACGCCGAACGAACTAATGGCTACAACAGCAATCAACGTTAACAGGAACATCGGCTCTAATGGATTTTGTCCTACTGTTGGCGCAATCATGACCGCAAGCATCGCAGGATAAATACCTGCACAACCATTTTGGCCAATGGATAACCCGAATGAACCTGCAAAATTAGCAATACCTTCTGGTACACCTAAACGAGTAGTTTGAGCATTGATTGTCAGTGGTAAAGTACCTGCACTTGATCGTGAAGTGAAAGCAAACAATAATGGTTCAGCTGCTTTTTTCACATAAGTGAATGGGTTTAATCCAGAAAGTGAAACGATCAATAAGTGAATAGCAAACATAATAATCAATGCGACGTATGATGCAATGACAAACTTTCCTAAATCATAAATGGCATCAAAATCAGACGTGGCAACGGTGCGTGCCATAATGGCCAAAATTCCATATGGCGTCAAACGTAAGATGATTTTCACAACACGCATGATCCATGCATACACTGCATCCACGGTGCTTTTTAGTACTGCCGCATGTTCTTCTTCTTTTCTAGCTATTCCTAAATAAGCGAAGCCTAAAAATGCAGCAAAAATGACAACTGCAATAGTGGAGGTCGGTCGTGCACCAGTGAAATCAAGGAATGGGTTTCCTGGTAACAAATCAACAATCTGTTCTGGCAATGTTCGATCAGCCACTTCTGCCGTACGCATTTCAATGTAAGCGCCGCGCTCCGTTTCAGCGTCTCCGCTCACAATTTGTGAAGCATCCAAATCGAATACAACCGCTGAAAGGATTCCGACTGCAGCAGCAACTGCTGTAGTACCAATCAATAAGCTTAAAATAAGGCCCGTCTTTTTGCCGAAATTTTTCCCGATTGTAATCTTGGTAAAGGCAGAAAGGATGGAAATGAACACTAATGGCATAACAATCATTTGAAGCAATTTGATGTAACCATTTCCAACTAGATTGAACCATTGGACTGATTCACTCAGTATTTCAGAATCTGTCCCATATGCATAGTGTAAAACTAGACCATATGCAATCCCTAAGCCAAGTCCTGTGAACACCCTTTTTGAAAATGAAATATGCTTCCGTCCCATATATATAAGAAGTCCAATTAAGAGTAGCAATATGGCGGCATTGATAATGATAAATAAATAATCCAAAATAATCCCCCCTGCTCATAATAAAGTCACCACGTGTGCCAAAATCTTAAGGAGTCGAGAAACATTCATTTAACTGTTCGATTTTTCACCCCCTTCTTTCTTATGTTACTTTAAGCTATACTTAAATATGACCAAATCAGATTATTTAGGAGGGACTATATGGCTGCCAATTTACTCGGCATCGGCTTTTCCGCCATTATCATACTTAATATTTTTCTAGCCATTGTGTTAATCTTCCTTGAGCGGCGAGATGCCTCTTCAACATGGGCATGGTTGATGGTCTTATTTTTTATTCCTATCCTAGGATTCATTCTTTATTTGATGTTGGGTAGACAATTACGCAAAAGGCATTTATTCCGATGGGAAGGTCGCAGTAAAATCGGGATTGATAACTTGATAGATTATCAAATTGATGCCATCGAAGATGGAACTTTTGAGTATCGTCTTGACGATTCCCAAGACTACCAAGATATGATTTACATGCACTTGCGTAACAATCATGCTGTACTGACACAGGATAATGCATTGACGATTTACAATGATGGAAATGAAAAGTTTTCCGCTTTATTAGAAGACCTAGAACATGCGAAAGACCACATTCATATTCAATATTATATTTTCCGTTTAGATGGTCTCGGTCGTCGTATCTATGATGTACTCATTAAAAAAGCAAAGCAAGGCGTGAAGGTCCGTTTACTTTTTGATGATATGGGCTCACGGGGAGTTCGTAAAAAACATTTCAAGGAACTTATGGATTTAGGTGGCGAAGTGGAAGCATTTTTCCCTTCGATCATGCCGCTCGTTAATCCTCGATTGAATTACCGTAATCATCGCAAAATCGTTGTAATTGATGGACGCGTCGGCTATATTGGTGGATTTAACGTTGGAGACGAGTATTTAGGATTAGATCGCAAATTCGGCTATTGGCGCGATACACATTTACGCATTGAAGGCAGTGCCCTTCACCCTTTGCAAACAAGATTTATTTTGGACTGGAACCAGGCGGCATCGAAGGAACAGGATATCGAATACTCCGATCGTTATTTCCCTGCTATTCCTTTGAAAGGATCAGTCGGCTTGCAAATTGTTTCAAGTGGACCTGATTCAGAGTGGGAACAAATCAAAAATGGTTATTTGAAGTTAATTACAATGGCTAAGAAATATATTTATATTCAATCACCTTATTTCATTCCCGATGCGAGTTTTATGGATACACTTCGCATTGCTTGTCTATCCGGTATTGATGTACGGATTATGATTCCAAATAAACCTGACCATATGTTTGTTTACTGGGCGACTTACTCGTACGTCGGCAATCTAATAAAAGCAGGGGCAAAAGTATATATTTACGACAATGGTTTCCTGCATACGAAAATGATTGTAGTCGACGATGAAGCCTCTACTGTTGGGACAGCAAATATTGATGTACGCAGTTTCAAATTAAACTTCGAAGTGAATGCCTTCATTTATGATCGGGAAACTTCCCATCAATTGGCTGAGTTATTTGAGCAGGATATGTTGTTATCCAGGGAGTTAACATGGGAACTTTATGAATCCCGGACAAGAATAATTAAATTGAAGGAGTCTTTCTCCAGACTTCTATCTCCTATTCTTTAATAATGACTACTTTAAAACCGGCATGAAGATAATTTAATCTTCATGCCTTTTTATTTGGTGCAACGGACTCAACACGATTAAAAGCCCCTATTTTATATGCACTCTATCCGTTCTGTGCTATTATGTACGATGTAACAAAATAGGAAGAGGTTCGCAAACTCCCTCTATAAAAAACTAAGGTGAAAACTGTTGCTTAGCATTACAGTTTTTTGTGCTTAATCAGCCCCAATTCAGTTCATGCATCCGCCGATTCGCTCGGTGACTGCCATTTTCATGTTTATATGTGATGTTCGAAAACTGAATCACCTAAATAGAGATGTCGAATACTCATTCTTCAAAAGGAGAAATGAGCAATGAAACAAGGAAAAGCAGTGGTCGTCTTTAGTGGTGGCCAGGATAGTACCACTTGTCTACTGTGGGCTTTAACACAGTACGAAGAAGTGTATACAGTTACGTTTGACTACGGTCAAAGACATATCGAAGAAATTACATGTGCAGAAGAAATTGCCAAGGAATTAAACGTGCCATTTAAAGTGTTGGATATGACACTAATCAACCAGTTATCTGCCAATGCACTTACCAGAGATGACATTGCAGTAACCGATGCAGTCGATGGTGAATTGCCATCAACATTCGTCCCAGGAAGAAATCATTTATTCCTATCATTTGCGGCCGTTTATGCTCAGTCAATTGGGGCACGCCATATCATTACAGGCGTTTGTGAAACTGATTTCAGTGGATACCCGGATTGTCGTGATGTATTTGTAAAAGCACTTAATGTTTCCATTAACCTGGCTATGGATACTTCACTTGAATTCCAAACACCATTAATGTGGTTGAATAAAGCGGAAACATGGAAACTCGCTGATGAATTAGGCGCGTTGGATTTTGTCCGCACCAAAACACTCACTTGTTATGAAGGAGTTCGCGGGGATGGCTGTGGCGAGTGTCCGTCATGCTTATTGCGCAAAAATGGGTTAACAACTTACCTTGAAGAAAAACAAGGGAGTGCAGCCCAGTGATTCAGCAATTTTACCCACAAACACCTCATACTTACCGATTTGAATTAAACAAAGATATGCATTTGTCTGCGGCGCATTTCATTCCACATGCCGACGCGGGCAACTGCCAATATATGCACGGCCATACGTACTTCATCAACATTACGATTGCTGGAGACGAACTGGATGAAATGGGTTTTCTTATTGATTTCAAAGTGATTAAACATCTCATTCACAAAAAATATGATCATACAGTGCTGAATGATCATCCAGAATTCAAACAGAATAACCCTACGACCGAACAAGTAGCTCAAGTGATTTGGACGACCATCCAACAGAAATTGATAACTTTGTCCAACCAACCAAAATGTATTCAAGTCGTGGTTCGTGAAACCCCTACCAGCTATGTTGTGTATCGTCCAAAAGCGGAGGATCTGCTATGAAAATACCTGTGATGGAAATATTCGGACCCACCATACAAGGTGAAGGAATGGTCATTGGACAAAAGACGATGTTTGTCCGTACGGGCGGATGTGATTATTCATGTTCATGGTGCGACTCCAAATTCACTTGGGATGGAACCGGTAAAAGTACTGCAATGAAACCAGAGGAAATCATTTCTTCACTCAAAGAAATCGGCGGAGACGCTTTTTCACATATAACGATTTCAGGGGGCAATCCTGCTCTTCATAAAGGGTTGGGTGAATTCATCAACCAATGTCACGAGCAAGGATGGAAAGTGGCCATTGAAACACAAGGATCATTTTGGCAAGACTGGCTAACAGAAATCGATGATATCACGATTTCCCCAAAACCACCGAGCTCGCTAATGGTGACTGATTTTAACAAACTTGATACTTTCATGAGGAATTTAAAAGACTCCCATATCAGTCTGAAGGTTGTCGTTTTCAATGAAGAAGACTTTGATTTTGCTGAAATGGTACACATGCGTTATCCGGCCGTTCCTTTCTACTTGCAGGTCGGAAATGAAGATGTACTAACCGTCGATGACCAAGCATTGGTTTCGACTCTATTGACCCGATTTGAATGGCTGATTGACCGTGCCATGAAATCTACTATTATGAACGATGCTAAAGTATTGCCCCAATTACACGCATTAGTTTGGGGAAATAAACGCGGTGTCTAACTAGGAGGAAATAAGATGAGTGGCCGTCAAAAAGAAGATTTAGAAGGAATCAGTTTATTAGGGAATCAAAATGTACAATATGATTTTTCATATAATCCCGGTGTGTTGGAATCATTCGATAACAAACATCCATATAGAGACTATTTCGTGAAGTTCAATTGCCCGGAGTTCACTTCTTTATGTCCAATCACGAGCCAGCCCGATTTCGCTACGATTTATATCAGTTATATTCCTGATATTAAAATGGTCGAAAGTAAGTCACTAAAATTATATTTGTTCAGCTTTAGAAATCATGGAGACTTCCATGAAGATTGCATGAATATCATCTTGAACGACTTGGTTGAACTGATGGACCCACGCTACATCGAAGTTTGGGGTAAATTCACTCCGCGCGGCGGCATCAGTATTGACCCTTATACGAACTATGGAAAACCTGGTACAAAATATGAAGAGATGGCTGCGCATCGCATGATGAATCACGACATGTATCCAGAAACAATTGACAATCGATAATATATAACCAAGAAAAAGACACTCAGAAATTTGAGTGTCTTTTTTGATTCATGCTCTTTTAAACTATATGGTTAGCTAATATAGATATAAAAATAGAGAGGGAGTCGGCTCCCTTTCCGCGGACGAACCGGCAAGCGCAAATGTACGATAAACAACAGGATAGTTTAACATAGACTATTTATTATTCTTCAAACCGAACCTTTACTCTTACCAAATCTTGAATGCTTCCATCATTGGCACTTCGTGTATAGACTCTTAATTCACCTGTAGGCGTGGAGGGTTTAAGCTCGAAGTGAGCATTGGTGGAGAATTCAGCATATTCAGGTCCGGCTGCACGTGCCGTTATGCTTTTCTCCTTGGATACCACATTTCCTTGTGTGTCCAAGATGCTATAAAGTACATTTGCTTCAAAAGCCCTTGCCATTCCTTGAATTAAGCCACCTGATTGAAGTACATCCCCTGGCAATGGATGTAGGACCAGTATGTTGCGGGAAGCAGGTAACGGCATAAGTAAGCGATAGCCAAGATACAGCACTTCAGGGGAAAATCCTGCCCGACGTTCATTCGCTCTAATTATTTTTTCCAGAGACACTCCTGTTTGACTGGAAATTCGCGATAATGAGTCTCCACTAGATACTTCATATATGAATGCCGGGACACGAATGACTTGGTTTGAAAAAATAAAATTGGGATTCGCTATCTGTGAGTTAATGCCAAATAAAAGGTCTGTAGACACAGAAAACCGTTGTGCTATGGAAAACAAAGTGTCACTTGGGGAGACTACGTAATACACTTCATTTTGAAAACCAAATCTTCCCCCCGGAATTATGAGTAATTGACCGGGAAAGATCAAGCCAGGATCGGTGAAGGGCGGATATAGGGAGTTTGCTTGTTCAATAGCAGCGACTGTACTGCCAAAACGCCTGGCAATGCTGTACAGGGTATCACTGGGTTGAACCGTATAGACATATTGGGTATTTTCACTAACCGTCATGTATGGACTCCTTTTACCCCATCTTATACATCGGTACGCAAAGTGGTTCCCGGACGAGCGTGAGGTTAGACACTTAATACAGCCTCCCGATTAAGGAAAACTACATTAACATATCGATACAAAATAAAAAGAAGAGGAACGAATCCTCTTCTTTTTATAGATCTAAATATTCTTCCAGAGTCTGTTTGTTCGTAAACATATCCGTAGCAGGCTCTACTCCTACATAACGGAAATGCCATGACTCGTGCATATAGCCCGTTACTTCTTCTTTCCCAAGTGGATATCGCATGATAAACCCATACTTATGGGCATTACTTGCAATCCATTGACCTGCTGGTGTTTTTCCAAATGAAGCAGAAGCCCAGTGCTGTTCAAAGTTTCTCTCTCCGATATCAAAAGCCAAACCTGTCTGATGCTCAGAGTATCCAGGGCGTGCACTATACTGATCTGCAGCTTGTTGACCGTCTTTCGAAACATATTGATTATATAATGTCTCCTGTCGCTCAAAAGAACGGAACGTACTGAATGCTACCAGTTCAAAGCCATCAAGTTTAGCGGCAGCTGCCATTTGATCGAAAGCTTCACGGGCCTTTGAATCTTCGCCTTTATTGTAGTCTGTCGGTAATGGATAGTGTTTATTTGCAATAACAAACCCTTCTACGAGTGTCGGGGTTGATGGATATTTTTGATTTGGTATATATTCATCGCTTGCTGGTTTTTCAACTGGTGGTGATGGACTTTCTTTCGGCTCGACTGGTGTTTCAGTCTTTTCCGGTTTCTTTGGAGGGACAGTTTCTTTAGGCTGTTCCGGCTTTTGAGTTTGATTTGGATCTTCATTTACTTCATCCACCGGTTTGTCCGTACTATGTGATGGTTCAGGTTCATCTGTTTTTTGAAAATTCATAGCAGTTATACTTTCATCCAGACTCCAGTTGTGTAATCCCATCCAAACCACAGGTGCAAGTAATACAAGGGAACCTAGAATAACAGCGAGGACAATTGGCCAATTCTTTTTATCTTTTTTATTAAATCGGTATTTTGGAGATTGCATGAGAAGCCTTCTTTCATTTTACTTATATTTATTTTACCATTAAATTGTTTATAGATGACACCCATCAATATTTTTTCGCTATAATACATTAGACTATTGAAATAGATAAGAGGTTTCATTTATGATAAATTCGCAAAAATGGTTATCTACTAATTTCTTCGCCTTCTTCTTTACATGGGGCGTATTCCTCCCCTTTTGGACAGGCTGGTTAACAACTGAAAAAGGGCTTTCCGTTTCTCATGCAAGTCTTATTATGGGGGCAGGAATGCTGGCGCGTGCCATATCTACATTTGTGTTATTTCCTGCAGCTACGAAAATCTTCTCTCTTCGTGTAGTGATGATGTGGACGGCATTTTTGTCATTGTTGGTCATGGCATTGTATATTCCCGCCAACACATTCGTGTCATTACTACTTATCACTATTGCTTTTAATTTCGTTTATCCAAATTTGCTTCCTGCGATGGAAAGTAGCGCATCAGTTTTAATTCAAAATGAACAAATACATTACGGAAAAAGTCGTTCCTTTGGTTCAATTGGCTATACGGTAGGTCTCTTACTCATCGGAGCGGTTGTGGCTATATGGTCGGAACAGGCTATTCTATGGGTTATGTTGGCTGGACTTGCTTTTATGTGGGTTTCGCATACGCGTCCAGCTCCTGTTTCTCTTACCGTGAAACACAAGTCTATTGATGGAGAAAACAGAAAATCCAATTTCAAACGTTTACTTTCTTCCAAACCTTTTGTAACCGTGTTGATTCTTGCTATATTACTCCAAGGAGCCCATGCTTCCTATTACAACTTTGGTTATATCTACTTACAAGATCTTGGCGTGAACAGTTTATATATTGGGTTAGTTTTAAATGTTGCGGTTCTTTTGGAAATTTTATTTTTCACTAGAGCAGACAAACTCTTCGCCAACACCAAAGTGTCTACCATGTTTTTGATTGCTGGCATCGGATCCACTATTCGTTGGGTCTTGATCTATCTTTTCCCCAACGTTTGGGTATTTAACATCTCTCAGTTGCTTCACGCTGCTTCTTTTGGTGTGGCGCATTATGCCTTTATCCAGTATATTTCAAGGAGTCTATCTCCCAGTGACATCCCTGCGGCTCAAGGAATGTATGCCGCATTTGCCTTTAGTTTAAGTACTGCTATATTGACGTTGGCAGGCGGATATTTATATGAAATTCATCCAGGGGCCGCTTTCTTGGGCATGACGTTATGTTCCATTCCATCCATCGTAATCGTACTGCTTACAAGAAAAAAGTTCTCATATTAACAACTTTTTTCATTAGACGGACAGAAAACTATCTTGCAATACGAATCATATAGTAACAAAATCGAGACAGGAGTGTGTCTATATGTCACGAATCTCAAAGTTCGACGTGCTACTATTAATGCATCAATTAGATGAACTCTTAGAAAACCGTAAAGAAGATAGAACCCGAGACAAAAACAGAGACAATAAACAGAAAAACGTTCGCAACCGTTAAAGGTTACGAACGTTTTTTATTTGAGTACTCCACAAGCAATTCGATCTCCCGAGTTCCCTGAAGGATCCGTCACATAATCATCTGCTTTTTCATGAATCACTAATGCACTTCCATCATCATCAAGTAATGAATTTGATTTTCCTTTTTCTAGTGTCACATGCGGAGAAGTAATTTCTAAATCTACTTCGCCATTTTCGTTCACGGTCAAATTAGGAAGGTCTCCGGCATGAAACCCTTTGGGATTCTCAAAACCATGTTGTTTTTTTGCAGGATTCACATGACTTCCTGAAGTTGTAAACTTCGGATATTCACACTTTCCTACTTCATGGAAATGAACTGCTTTGACTCCTGGTGTTAGTCCTTTCAGCATTAGATGAATTCTAACCCCCGATTCTGTTTCGGTTAACTCTGCTGAACCTATTCCTTTACCAGTGGCATCTACAATAGTGGTTGCAAGAGAATGTTCAATCACACCACTTACTGGAATTGAATCATTTTGGGGAATGCATCCTGATATGAGTATGGCAACACATACTATCATCCATTTTTTCATCTAAAAACCTCCATGCATGAATATAGTCTCTCATTAGCATGATGGCTTAAAATTTATAGTTTATACACTTTTAAAGAAACATCATTAAAAGTGTTACGAAAAACGCAATTACAAACAATATGGCTACCGATTTCATCCACTTAGCCTCTTTGCCAAATCCACTTTCTTTTAACTTCATCGCACGATAACCATTCGTTATGGCGAATATCGCGGTCATGAACAAAACAGCCATGTTAATGTTCCCTTTAATAATAAATACAATGGCCAATATACTTAAAACGGTCATGAGTAAACCGATTAACCAATTAGTCTTCATCATGCTCTCTCCTAGAAAAAAAGTCGGGGCAATGTGCCACCGACTTTTTCATGTTATTCTTCTAATGCTTTTTCAGGATGATTCGAGTAAAACTTGCGTCCTAAATAGGTTTGGAATATTAACAGTAAACCACCAACTGTCCAGTAAAGTGGTAGAGCTGCCATCGATGTAAATGACACGAACATAATCATGATTGGTGAGATATACACAAACATCTTCATTTGCTGCTTTTGTTGTTCAGGAACGGTCCATAATGACACTTTTGCTTGTAAGAAGTAAACAGCACCTGCAATCAACGTCATGATAATATCAGGTGATCCCAAACTATACCATAAGAATTGATGATCCTTTACTTCTGGAGAATGCAAAATCGCAAAATAAAGTCCCATAATGATTGGCATTTGTATCAACATAGGCAAGCAACCCATATTTAATGGATTTACATTATGTTTACGGTAAAGTCCCATCATCTCTTGCTGTAACTTCATTTGCTCTTCTTTGTCTTTCGATGCTTTAATTTTCTTTTGGATTTCATCCATTTCTGGCTTCATTGCATCCATTTTGACTTTCATGCCTTGTTGATTTTTATAGTTACGCAACATTAAAGGCATTAATATAAGTCGAATCAATACAGTAATCGCAATAATAGCTAAGCCGAAACTTCCGTTAAACAAATCACCAAAAAAGTTAAGCGAATATTCAAAAGGGTATACTAAAAAGTCATAGAAAAACCCTTCCTTATTTTCAACACCCGAACAACCACTTAAAACTACGGCAGCCATCACAAGCATTGACAGTAATCCGATTTTTTTCTTCACTAGGTTCACCTTCATCTTTTAAACTATAGAAAAGTATACCTTATATGACTACCAAATTTCAAATCCAGAGAAAAAAGAGTCGTATGGACGACTCTTTAAACTGTTGTTGGTAATGTAAACCTAAAATATTCATGTTCTTTTTGGTCACGAAATTGTTTAGGAGTAACCTCTGTATATTTCTTAAATATTCGGGTGAAATAGCTCTGATTGCAGAAATGATATTGTCTTGAAATCGCTGAAATACTTTTGTTTGTATGGCGCAAATAGTATTGTGATTCTTCCACACGTCTGACATTTAAATATTCTACCAGCGTAATCCCAACATGTTCCCGGAAAATTCGTGATAGGTGGCTCGTGCTGACTTGGAAATGCTTTGCAATATCTTCTACTGTCAATTCGGATTCTACTTCCTCGTTAATAAACAAAATTACTTTATTTACGGTTTGATGACTGAAGGTAGGTTGTTTTCTTTCTGAAATTACGGACACAAAAAAATCGATTAAATCATCTGCAAATTGAAGGAATGCCGCGTCACTCATATGAAAATCAATCATTTCGATACAGGCTGCATTAAAAGCAAAAGCCTTTTTTGAAGGCACTTGGTTTTCATATAATTTCCTCGCCATAATGGATGACAGCACATTGAAGTAATTTTTAACTCCACGAATCGTCTGCTTACCTGCTCTCAGAGATATTAGATCGATAATTAGATGCAAGGTTTTCTTTGCTTGTTCCGTTTCCAAATGGTGAATTTCATACAAAAGCTTAGCTTCCAATTCAAAGAAATCATCTATTCCTTCAAACTGAGAGGATATTTCAATTTCACTCATATATTTTTTAGCTATTGTTTCACTGCCTGTTGATTGATTTAACTGCATAAAAACTCACCACCCGTATTTCACCATATTAGTTAACTATATAATTAATTGTCATCTATGAATATAGTTTTATTACTTTTTTATTTTTTGTAAATTTTCTGTAATATTAGGTATTTTATCACATCTGTACGACATGCTCCATCAAATGAAACAAGAGACATTTAATATATTAGGATTTTTGCAGATATAATACAAATATTAATAGGTTTCTGCTAATTCTTTACCTGATGAAGGAACAATGCTTTTTTCAAGGAAAATACCTCCTCTGACCCTAAGTGTTTTATATGGTAAAATAGTGTGAAAAAGAGAATTTCGTTTAAAAATGAGGTGCATTAATTGGACACAAAATCAATAAATGAAATCATGAAAGTCATACAGGAATTTTTTCCTGAGCAAGCATCCATTGCGATATCAAATACCAACGAGTATGTGTATTATCAACCGAGTAAAAGAATTGATTTAAAAATACTTCCTGGTGATCCGATAAAAGAAGGAACGGCAACACATAAAGCTCTTTTATATGGTCAAAAAGTGAACGAGTTTATAGATCCTGATCTTTTTGGTGTATCTTATTATGGAATGAGTATCCCCATTATCGAAGAGGGTAAAACCAAAGGTGCAGTAACTGCAATACTTCCCCATCAACCTTCTCCATTTTTAAGTCAATATATGACGATAAAAACGGATGAAAATTGGTATCCTGTTAAACATGAACATGTCCTTTTCCTGGAAACCCAGCTAAGAAAAACGTTTGTGAAAACCGAAAGTAAGGAAGGTTATCACCGTTTTAATTTAAGTGAATTGGAATTGTTTCTTTCTTCGGAAACCTTTATCAGATGTCACCGTTCATACATAGTCAATATCGCATTCATTAAAGAAATTCAACCTGATTCCCATTCGACTTTTTTACTTGAGATGACTGATGGAACCAGAATTCCTGTCAGTCAGCGATATGCTAGTTATTTCCGAAGATCCCTCGGATTCTAAATGTAATCACGCGAATAGTTCTTTAGTATGTTTAACGGTGATACTTTTGACCTTAATCACTTTCAAAAAAAAAGAAGGGTACGCTCGCTCGTAGCGTAGCCTTCTTTTTTATTCATTTTCCGTATCCAATTTCTTTTCAATTGGATCTGTATCATTTGAATCCGATTGTTTGTTTTTATCCTGGACTGACTCGTTGTAATAATGAACACTTGTCATGGCACTTTCGCCTACCATTTTATTGTCGTCAATATCATGAGGTTCTGAATGACCTGCCTTCGTCAATTCTGTTTTATTCACTTTTTGTGATTCCATATAGGCATTGAATTTTGTTTTCGTATTATTGAAAGCTACTAGTGCTTTTTCACGATTTTCAGGTTTACTAAAGTAAGCATATGCTCCTGCTGCCAGTCCGGCTAACAGTAATGAACGATTATTTCCTTTTCCCATTGTCACCAATCCTCCAAAAAATCTAATTTCTTTTTATAACTATTAGATACCCCTTATTTTCATGTTCAACACTTCATAATGATGGCAAAATGATGAACTTATCAAAACTTGTGCAATAGCATATCGACATGTGGAATTCCATCTTCGTTATACTCTTCCGAAATTTCCTCAAAGCCAAAAGTTCCATAAAAATGTTTCAGCTGCGTTTGAGCTTGCAATTGAATATCACCGTTTGGCCATTTTTCACTGCTAAAAGATATTGCCTGTTCCATTAATTGCTTTGCCAGCCCTCTCCCCCGTGCTTTTTTGTTCACAATCACTCTTCCAATTGAAATACGGTTATATTTTATCCCGGCAGGTAAAATGCGTGCATATGAAAGCAATTCACCATTTTCAATATAAGCGAGATGGTATGAATCCATATCGCATCCATCTATCTCGGGATAGGGACATGATTGTTCTACTACAAAGACATCCACTCGCAATTGTAAGTATGTATAAAGTTCGTATGTTGATAACTCTTGAAATGATTTGATTGTCCACATATTTTCCACTCCCCTTGAGGATATTATTTCACAGCTATGGCATACAAGTGAAATCTTTGGTATGATAGTTGAAAGAATTTTGAGGTGAGACGATTTGATACGAGCGATGAAACAAGACGATATTGCTGCGGTACAGCAAATCGCTAAGATTAGTTGGCATGATACTTATGAAGGTATTATTCCAGCTGAAATTCAAGATTTATTTATTGAACGGGCTTATTCAAATGCCATGATGATGAAACGTTTAGAAAAAACATCTGTGTATGTCGCTATTCATGATGACGAAATTATTGGGTTTGCCAATTTCACGCGCGTAGATGAAGATGGAGATGCCGAACTGACAGCCATTTATTTATTGCCTTCGCATCAGCATTTAGGATATGGGAAGCAGTTATTAAATGAAGGACTTCAACACATTCAAGATGCTCAACAATTATTTGTTTACGTTGAAAGCGAAAATCAAAAAGGTCGTACATTCTATGAACGTAGTAATTTTACATGTGTCGAAGAGTTCGATGAGTTTTTTGAAGGACACCCTTTATCGACAGCTAAATATGTTTATAATTTAAAAACGCCTGTTAACAGTTAAATGTTAACAGGCGTTTTCTTATCTAGTTAAGCTATTAACTTAAAACTACATGTAAAAGCCGTATATGGATAGCGCTAGATGTAGACTAGATTAGCGCTTTCCACTTTTTTATAATGGTTGTTGTGGTTAATTTTGATGTTGCACTTCATTGTTGTAGTAAGAATCTTCTACTGGTGTTTTACGCACGAAACACATAATTGCTGCAATGTAGAACAAAATTGGCGCTAATAACAAAATACCTGACAATAACCCTGCAAAGATGAATAAGATTCCTGCAGCTTTCGGACTCTTGTTTTTGGACACTTTCACTACGCCCAATATACTTAAAATGACGCTGATAAGTAAAGTTACAACAATTACCCATCCTACCACGCTGACTACATTCAGACCGACATCAACAACATCATTAAATACAGCAATGTCTTCAGCTGTCATGGACGGATCGGATAACATTACTTCTTTTTCTAACATTTGTTTCAATTCATCGGGGTTTGCATTGGATGCCCCCACAACTGTAAGTGTCGCAAAAATTAATAAAATGACGTTTAATATAGTACCAATTACACCTAATGTTACTTCTCCCGCTCTGCTCAAAGCATTCACCTCTTAAATTTTATTTACTATATTATGTACGAACCACAGGTAATATGGTTTCATTATTCTTTATTCCCTTAAGAAATTATGAATAAACCTGTTTTAAAAGTGGAATGCACGGGTACACAATCAGTAATACCATAATGGAAGGAGTTGATGCAAGATGGAAAAGAAATTAATTTTCAGTCAATCAGATTTCATGTACACAATGGTAGGGTCTTCCGTATTAACTGGATTTTTATTTATTTTTACTCAAATGTGAGGGATAAACAATATGACGAAGTCGATATAAAAGGCAACCCACTAAATGAATTAGCGGATTGCCTTTTTTATGCTTTAAGATCTTCATATTCATCAGATTGATTGAAAGCAGACACGACATATGAACAAACGGCTTCCATTTTATATACGTTTTCCCGAGCATATTCTGCTGAACGATCGAGTAATTGTTTAGCTACCCCTTGCCCTCGAAGTGCAGGAGAAACAAATGTATGATCCATCACCATTACATCCCCAAGCAACGTCCATGTAATTTCCCCTAAGGCCTGACCATCTTTTTCATGCACAAATGCGTATGCATCATGACCTAATTCTTTAAACTGGAACTCCATTACCACCACTCCTTTTTTTCAGTTTAGCATAATTTACTCTTTCAATGAAAGCGGGCGAAGTGAGGCTTCAATTTGTTCACGACGTGATTCCAAAAACGGTGGTAATGCAAGGGTTTCACCTAATGTATCCATTGACTCATCAGTGGCAAACCCTGGCTCATCAGTTGCCAGTTCATACAATATTCCATTTGGTTCACGGAAATAAATTGATTTAAAGTAGTAGCGATCAACTTTGCCAGAAGTCATAAATCCTTTTGAACGGAGTAACTCTTCCCATTTATCATAGTCTTCAAACGTTTTTACCCGGAATGCCACATGATGAACACTCCCACGACCTGGTCGCTCCATTGGCAAATCTGCACGTTCTTCAATATGCACTTCTGACGCAGGCCCACCTTCCCCAGTGGAGAAAACCGTAATCTCAGGCATTCCTTGAATAGGTGATGGATACGTGCCTACTTTTGTAAAACCTAATACTTCAGTCAAGACAAATTGTGTTTGTTCCGCTTTGCGAACAGTCAAAGTGACTTGCCCTAATCCAACAACTGCAAATTCTTCAGGAACCGCTGATTTTGTCCAAGGGATTCCATAAGGTACTCCTTTTCCATCATCAACTACCAACATGAGACGTGATCCTTCAAAGTCTTCAAAATACATCGTTTTTCTTCCGAAACGTTCAATCACTTCTTCGAAATAAACATTGTGTTCCGTAAAGCGTTCTTTCCAAAATGCCAGGGCATCTTCACTTTTTATGCGAAAAGCCGTGTTACTGATGCTTGAAACACCAGGTACTGTTTTTGCTGCGTGCGGAATATCAAAATAGGTCATATCCGTCCCAGGTGTACCTACTGCATCCGCATAAAACAGATGATATGACGATGTGTTATCTTGATTCACACTTTTTTTCACGAGTCGCATACCCATTATACGAGTAAAGAAATCAAAGTTTTTTTCAGCGTTCGCTGTAATTGCTGATACATGATGAATACCGGCCAATTCCATAATAATTCCTCCTATATAAAAATATCTCGAATTCGAGATATTTTTTCTTTTAGTTTATCACGCAATTAAAGGATGCGCAATTGTTCTGTTTCAATGTAGAAAAGTGAAAAGTTTCGCTCTAGTTTAACACCGGCGATGGAAGGAAGAAAACGTATATTTCGCCTTTCTGGCACTGGAGCTAGACCAATTGTGCCTTGAAAGAAAGTAGCTGAATGTACAAGATTTATACATTTCACTACATGAAAAAAACCTCCACTTGGGAGGTTTTTCACTTAATTAAATAATGACCGAATGGAATCGATTAAACTATTGAAGAAGTTTTTAACACTTTGCCAAAAGCCCTCATTATCAACAATGTTGCCGATTTTATCTTCAATTGTTTTGCTTAAGTCATTCAATTGATCAGACCATTTACTGAAATCGATGTCCAGTTGTCGAATACGATCCATTAAATCGACCAATAATTGACGGTCTTCTGGACTTAACTCAATTTGGAGTTTCGCCAATTGATCTTGAACAATCTTTTCAACTTCTTCTTTAGTTGCAGGATTTTGTTCTGCGATATCTTTTTTAATCTCCGTTAACAGTTCACTTACTTTTGCTTCATCAATACCCGATTTATCAGCTAAAATGGTTGCCACGGAAAGTTCTTCATTCGCTACATCCGTACGCTCTTTGTCCAATGTTTCTCCACTGACTTCATATGCTTTGTAAATCCCCACTAAAGCGGAATGACCCGTTACTTTCTTTGGTGCTGCCACTTCAACCGTTGCATCTTCGATTCCGGCAGTTAACATTGCATTTTCGTACATTTCAGCGGTTACTTGCGTGATATTCTCTTCTGTCACGATTTTAATCACTAAGCCTTTGCCTGCATCCTCGCGTGTAATTTTTGCGGATGAAAACATACGGGCTGATGAATCTCCATCTTTAATATACTTAACTAAATCATCGCCATTAACTGAGATTTCCTCGACTTCGCTTTCACTCGTTACATTCAGACTGTCTTTGACACTTTGTTTTTCAGCTTCTGTTAAATCAGCTCCATACACGACGATTGGCATGCCAAATTTTTCATTAATCACATTTCCAGAAGATGAGGAACCTGTGCTTGCCAAAGCACCAGAAGGCATTAGCAACGAGGCAGCTAATAGAAATGAAGCAAAGCGGACAATATTCTTTTTCATTGATATTTCTCCTCTCAGAACGAACAATTCTTATTGTGATGGGTCAAGCCATTCTGTCTATGAATATGCTTCCCTTTTGATAATACGACGAATAGGCACAAAAAGTTTCGGCGAGATTTTTCTCCCCATTCTTTTTGTGCCCATTAAAAGTGTATTTTAAACTTAAATGTCAGATTTGACCAAAGTCCAACCATCTTTTTGTTCAATTTTCTTTTCTTTCATTAACTTTCCTAGTGCACGTTTAAAAGAAGCTTTGCTCAAATTGAACATGTCGTAAATTTCATCTGGAGTTGATTTATCAGTAAATGGCATTTTACCGCCAACATCCTGCAAGTAACGATACAGTGTTTCTGCATCATCCATCAATCGCTCCTGTTTTCGTGGCAGCATCGAGCCATTCAATGACCCATCCTCTTTCACACCAATCACTCGAATTTCAACTTCTTCACCTATACGTGGTTCAGCCATTTGTTCCGTGTGGTGAACAAACACTCTGTACCCTTGAGGAACGCTGATAAAAAACGAACCGATTGGCAATAAGCGGTATGCTCTAGCCTTCAAATTTTCATTCATTACAGATGTCGGCGCTTCCACGAATGTTTCAGCTACGCGATCTTCGGTTGCCAGTCGACCGAATAAGTCTCCTTTAAAATCGGTTCTCAATGTCATGTATAAATGATCACCAGTTTTTGGCCATAGCTCTTTTAATAATGGCAAGTCAGATGGTTTCACAATCACTTCACGTGAACTGCCGATATCGACGACTGCACCTTCACGCTCGTCCATCTTAATGACTCTTGCCCATCCGTAAGTACCTTTTGTGATATGTGGCAATGTGGAAGTTGCACTTAAATTGCCACGACGGTCTTTAAATAAAAATACTTTAATTGTATCGCCTTCCTGAACTCCTTCAGGTGCTTCAGATCCATTGATTGGTACTTCAATTTCACCATTGGATAATATCCATTTAGAAGATTCCTGTGACTTTATCTGTAAGTCAACAATTTCTCCAGATATCATTTCGCTCATAGCGGACACTCCTTTCGCTTTTTCCTATTCTGATTGTTGCTGTTCTTTAAGTTCTTCAAGTTTTTGAAGAAAGTCAGGGTTTTCTTCCATCGCTTGAATCAAGTCTGCAATACGATCGATCGAATTCCAGCTTAAGTGATGTTCTATTCCCTCAACATCTTCATATATTTTGTCTTCCTGTACGCCAATTAAACGCAAAAATTGTTCCAACAAATCATGACGCTTAACCAACCGCTTTCCTAATTTCAACCCTTTCGGTGTTAACATCAGACCTCGGTAGCGTTCATATATCAAGTATCCATCTTTGTCGAGTTTTTGAACCATTTTCGTTACAGAAGAAGGAAGAACTGAAAGGGATTCAGCGATATCCGATACACGCGCATATCCTTTTTGCTCAATCAGCATATAGATTTGTTCAATATGGTCTTCCATACTAGGTGTCGGCATCACTCTGTTCCTCTCTTTCCATAGCTTATATAAGTGTACTATAGTCGCTTATCGTTCTCAATGAATAAAGCAAAGTGCAACAGGATGCTAAAATCTACACAGACGCTGAATGATCATTAACAGCAGATACTTCCCCAAAAGAGTTAATTACAAAGTTGCATCTCCTAATTATGTAGGTTGTGCTAGCTATATATGCCGAAACGTACAAAAAACAACTTAATTTTAGTTTGAGTGGTTTATGGCGAAAATATCAGGGGTACTTTACTAATATTAAAGCGGCCTAAATGCAGAGAGGATGAGCTTGAATGGGTAGAATTTTATGGATGATCATCGTCGTATTATTAGTTATTTGGTTATTAGGACTTGTATTTAAAATTGGCGGCGGTCTGATTCACTTGATTTTATTAATTGCAGGTATCATTTTAGTCGTACAGTTAGTAACGGGTAAACGAAAACTGTAACAAAAGGGATGTCCGTATATTACGGACATCCCTTTTCATGTTATTTGATTTTGGCATAGATACAAGTATCACGTATATATTTACCATCCGCAGATAGCGACTCTTGCTTCAGAATTCCTTCTAACGTAAATTTTAATCGTTCAGCGACAGCCCGACTTCTCACATTATCTGTATCGCACCGAATTTCCACTCTTCTGGCTCCCAACTCTTCGAAAGCAAATTCAGTCAAGCGCTCAGCCGCTTCCGTCATATAGCCTTTCCCTTCAAATCGACTGTCCAACCAGTACCCAATTTCAACCTTAGGTATGTCCCAATTTATACGATGAAAGCCGCTTGCCCCAATAAACTCACCTGTTTCTTTTAAAAACAAATGAAGTCGCAAATCTTTCCTTGTGACAAAATCGGCAACAGCCTGTCTTGTATTTTCAGTTGTGTCTTCGATTTTTTGACTACTTTGTGCCCACGGCATCCATGGTTGGAGGGCTTTGTGGGATACTTTGACACTTTCCCACACCAATGGTGCATCTTCAACTTTTGGCGCACGGATAAAGAGTCTCTCCGATTCAAATGAATCCGGGAAATTACGCATTGCGACATGTACTTTCGCTTCCGATTTCTCAGGTACTTGCTGATCATCCCACAAGACCGGGGTAGTCGTACCTTCAATAAAGTCTTCCCTAGTTATTCCATACGTAATAGCATCATAATAGGAATTTTCTTTTGGTGAAAACCAAGCTTTTCGAAGATGCCCTTCTTTTACAAACCCTGCACGTTCAAACGTTTTGCGCATGGCAAAGTTATCTTGTCGAGTATGCCCTTCCACACGAATTTTCTTTTCAGGCAAATTGAATACATATTCCGCCACTTTGATTAAAGCAGCGGGACCGTATCCATGACCCCGATAACTATCAGCAATCCGCAAATCAAATACGGGTATTTCATCTTGCAAATCGAACACTTTTACAATACCAACTTTTTGCTGCTCATCATTTTCGACCCAAAACGTTTTGACTTCGTCTGATTCGTACCCGCCCTCTTCAATAGTCTTTTCAATAATTTCTCTCGCAGGATTTGAATTTCCGTGAAATGGCCAGGTATTTGTGGTCATAAAATGTATCAGTTGTTCTTGCTCTTCCATTGTCCATTCTGTTAATCGCATGCTCTTCCCCCGAACGGCGTTACTTTTGAATGCGCAGTCATCTCATTGAATTCAATACAACGAGTAACGTTGCCCCATATCTGCAAAGATCACAATCCAAAGAGTCAGCCACCCTGGAATGATCAGCAGTAACGCCACTATTTTTAACCCTAATGCAAACATAATGTTTTCTTTAATAATACGCAATGCTTTTCGGCTTAATTGAATGGTATATGGAAGTTTTTCCAGGTCATCAGCCATTTCTAAAGCGTTATGATTTGGAATCGAGGTCCAGGTTGACAGTTTGGGGTTCCAGGTAGACAGTATCGGGGTCCAGGTTGACACTTTTGGGTTCCAGGTAGACAGAATGGCATTCCAGGTCGCACAAATTTCTTTCACCGTCGTTTTGATTCTTAGGAAGTACTTAAAGATTGCTTCGCTTACTCCAAATAATAAAAATGTATCTGCGCAAATAAAGGATTTAGCTTTCACTCTAGAGAATATATATCATGTATATAAGGTTCAGAGAAGAATCACTTCACTAAGGGGGGTTGAGGATGTATAAACAAATTTTGGTGGCCGTAGATGGTTCTGTACATTCGAAGAGAGCAGCAACTCACGCTGTTTTCCTGGCGAGCTCAAGTCCGGATGCGCATGTTACCTTGTTATATGTTTTGGATTACGATAAAACAAGGACTGATGTCATTCATAGCATGAGTAGTGAAGAGTTGCATATAGATCGCAAAAACAAGATTATGCCTATAAAAGAATTATTTACGTCCAAAGGGATTTCAACTGAAATTAAATTGCTGCATGGTGAAGCCGGTCCTGTCATTGTGGAGCATGCGAACCAGGAAAATTACGATATCGTGGTAATCGGCAGCCGGGGGCTAAACACCCTACAGGAAATGGTGCTTGGTAGTGTAAGTCATAAAGTGGCAAAACGTGTACATTCACCTGTCCTACTAATCAAATAAACACCTTGAAGCAAATGAATTCAGTACTTACTAATAAACTCGAACTCAGACTGACCAATTCATTGGTCAGTCTTTATGTTCGTTCAGGAGATGATCCAGTGGAAAAAGGTCCATTAAATTTACTTACAGATGTTCCCGGTGTAAAAGTGGGACATGTCACGTTGAAACAATATTTGGATGAAAAAGATTCGATTTGTACAGGGGTCACTGCGATATTGCCACATGAGCAAAATCCATTCCTACATAAAGTACCTGCTGCAAGTTTTGTCCTGAATGGCTTCGGCAAGACGGTCGGTCTCATTCAACTTGAAGAACTGGGATTAATGGAATCGCCCATAATGCTGACAAATACATTCAGTGTCGGAGCAGTATTAGAGGGCACACTCTCCTTCATGTTGGAACAAAATCCAGCAATCGGAGATTCAACGAGTTCGCTTAATTTGGTAGTGGGAGAATGCAACGATAGTCATTTAAATTCGATGCGCCTTATGGCGGTTCGCCCCGAACATGCGATTGAAGCTCTGGATAACGCTACACCTGGAAGTTTTGAACAAGGTGCAGTTGGTGCTGGTACCGGGATGATTTGTTACGGGGTGAAAGGAGGCATCGGCAGTTCATCGCGAATTGCTAAACATGAAGAATACGCTTTTACTGTAGGAGTTCTTACATTAACGAATTTCGGTCGTGCTCATGAGTGTCGAATGGCAAATTGGGCACAAGACAATTTGGACAAACCAGATGGGTCCGTCATTATCATCGTTGCAACAGACGCTCCTCTAGACGCACGTCAATTGAAGCGAATGGCGAAACGTGCAGCAATCGGACTCGGCCGAACGGGTACACACATACATAACGGCAGTGGTGACATTGTTATCGCATTCTCTAATGCCAATATCATTTCACATGAATCAAATCATCCGTTTGAAACACAAACGTTATTAAGGGATGATCATCCTCTTATGAATGAACTATTCCAAGCGGTGATTGAAGCTACGGAAGAATCTGTTTATCAGTCTATTCGCTTCGCTGAAACTACAACGGGTCGTTTAGGCAGAGTCATTGAAAAAGGGGATTTCTAATAAAAAGGGACTTCCGTTCTCACGGAAGACCCTTTACTACTTTCATATTTCCCTCTATTCACGGTTTGAGACAATCTATTCTCAATTCGCTATATAACAGTTCCAATCCACCATCCGAGGGAGACGGACAAAAAACCACCGACGAGGGTGAAAAATGCATAACCTACTGCTTTTCGTTGCTGTCCTTTCGACCAGCTTTCAATGAATTGAACGGCAAAAGTCGAAAAAGTTGTGAATGCACCTAAAAAACCAACCGTCCAAAATATGAGCAACCAGCTCGTTTCCACGGCTATATACAGGGATAAGCCCATCAAGAAGGAACCTGCGCAGTTAATCAACAGAATTCCTTTCATACCTTGGATTTTTAGGGAAATGGCATATCTCAACATAGCGCCAAAACAACCACCAAGTACTATTGAGAAAAGTGTCATTTACATGCACATCCAAACTTATAGCCTAACGCGGCTGTAACAAAACAAGTCAATGTCATGCCAAGACCATAAGCCATTGCCAACACAAAATGATTTTGCATTAGATCTAGCCATTCCGCAGAAAAAGTTGAAAAGGTAGTAAATGAACCGAGAACTCCCGTTGTCCATAAAACGGAAGCGGGTTTTCCGGTAATGGCAGCACGTCCTGCCAACCATCCCAAAACGAAACTACCGATTGGATTTACTATCCATAAAACAAGCGTATCTGGCGTAGTCAACATCACGCTATAGCGCAATAATGCACCAAGCATTCCACCGATGCCCACTAATAAAAATTCCTTCATACGATTAACACGCCCTAACATACCCTCTTATGGTTTTAATGTTAACGTATGGGAATCTTGTATGTCACCATTTACCATCGTTTCATGATAGTCTCCTTCAGCCCAGTCATTCACTTGATTATGGAACCATTTTGATTTCATATGACCGCTTTGACCAGGCCCTACGATGTGATGGGCACTTGATAGGTCCTTCATATCTGCTACAAAACGCCAAGAAGCCCCGTGATCAACCGAGCCATCTGCAGCAAACCCTGCAGCTTGAACCGTAATATTGGAACCACCAATCGGCACATGTGATGGATTTAAGAAATAAGCAAAAATTGGTGACGCACCTGCTAATGGATGGTCAAATGTGAGTTGGTGGTAATCTCCCCACTTCCAGTCATCCGAGTTTTTGCCAAACTCCTCCGTAATAGAAGTGACGGCAGTTTCAAATGAATCCATCATCCACTTATCCACCCCTCCATGCTCCTTCACCCATGCCCCTTCTTGATTTTGGAAACTTTCACGCATCATGGCATCCGTAATATTGCCTTTCCCTGCCAATAAATCGTAAATATCTTTTGGCATTTGATCCTTGAATAGAGTGGCAGGCAACTGTTTGATCCATTTATGGAAAACGAGAGGTGCAGCAGCATCAACTGAGTCCACTTGATCCCATTTTTTTAACATATCCGTTATATCATCATATTTATTTTCTTTATCCATTTTTTCAACGGATGTAACCATCTCTTTTAAGAACTCTCGTGCCTGTAGATTATGTTGATCCATTTGAAGAGCCATCATATCTTCCTTCGTGAAATCATCGCCTTCTTCCAATACTTCCGCAATCCGTTCATAGCGGTAGGATTGAGCCCAAAAGTCGGTAATGTGATAAGGATACGAATTGTCTACCACTTGATTATTTGCAGTTGCGATATACCCTTCAGCAGGATTCACAACAGTCGGTAGTTCATCATACGGAACGTACCCTTGCCAGCCGTATTCCTCGGAATCACCTGGTACTGGCAACTGGGCATCCCCCGATTTTCTAATCGGAATACGACCATTCGCTTTGTACGCAATGGTTCCATCTTTTCCTGCAAAAACAAAGTTTTGTGCGGGAGCATGAAAATCCTCCAATGCCGTTTCGAACTCATCCCAATTAGAAGCCTTGTTCATATTCAGCACGGCTTGTAGTTCCCGCGTGGGCTCCAGTGCTGTCCATTGCATGGAGAACTGCGCCGTTGGTTCTTCTACATCAAACATGACATTTGAAACAATTGGGCCATGGCGGGTAACGACAACTTCGAAGTCAACCGTTTCACCATCTTTCACTTTAATCGGTTCGTTACGAACTTCAGCCTGTTCCCATTTTCCTTCATATTTGAATTGTGTTGGGTTCTCAGGATTTGGTGTTTCGATATAAAGATCTTGAACGTCAGGGCCAACGTTCGTTACACCCCAAGCGATTTCGTCGTTATGACCCAAAATAATACCTGGTATTCCTGCAAAGATGACACCGCTTACATTTTGCTCTGGTGACTGTAGATGCATTTGATACCAAATGGACGGCGTGCTTAATCCTAAATGCGGATCGTCCGCAAGCAATGGATGGCCCGACTTTGTTTTATCTCCGGAAACCACCCAGTTATTGCTACCATTGAATTCGTTAGGAATAACAGTAGGGTCAAATTGACCTGCAACTGTTACTTGGTTCTCTAAATTTGCTGCAATAATCGCTGGTTTATCTTCTGGATATGTAATGAATAACTCACGAGCTTTATCTTCAGGATAGTTCCCCAGTGCCCAATGGCGAACAGCTAAACTCGACCAATTCCCGCCAAGATCATACGCCATGAATTTTCCGATTGTTAAAGAATCTACTTCTGTCCAATGCTCAGGCTCATATTCCAGTAATTTAAACTCAAATGACAGTTTGCCTTGCTCGCTCGCCTGTTCCATGTACGCATTCACGCCCTCTGCATACCAAGAGAGCACTTGCTTTGCGTCTTCGTCATATCCAGCCCAAGAATCTTTTGCAGCTTCTCTCAAACTGAACGTACGGAAGAACTGGTCTGTTGTTACCGCTGCTGCACCCACCACTTCGGATAAACGACCGCTAGCTTGCCGTCGCGCTAAATCCATTTGAAACATGCGATCCTGTGCTTGCACGAATCCTTGAGCCCGATATAAATCCGCATCACTTTTCGCGCTGATATGAGGTACCCCTTGTTCATCACGGGTAACCGTTACTTCCTCGTCCAGTACATCCACTGCCATGTTCCCTTCAATTTGCGGTTTGGATTTACTGATGTAGGCATTCAAAAAAATGACTACGGCTAAAAGAATCAGTGCTATGCTGCCGACAATCCAAGCAATCCACTTTCCTATTTTTCTCTTCCCCTTCACTTCTTTCTCCCCCTGATACTTTCTTACTATATTATTTCGACTGATACAAAAAAAGTCCTTCCAAATAAAAAACAAGTGGACATGACCTGTCACAGTCCATTCCACTTGTATTATTCCAATAATTCTTCTACAGATTGTTTCTTTAGTTTAACGGAATGAAAGAAGCCTCTAATCCCAATGGAATTAGAGGCTTCTTCATTTATTCATTTTCGCCTACAATTTTCACTTCAAGATCTAATTCAATACCGAATTGTTCTTTTACTTTCTCTTTGACCATTTCAATTGTTTGGATATAGTCAGTAGCAGTGGCATTGTTTTTATTTACAATAAAGCCTGCATGTTTCGTCGACACTTCAGCTCCACCAAATCCTTTGCCTTGCAACTCGCAATCCTGAATAAGTTTCCCAGCGAAATAACCTGGAGGACGTTTAAACACACTTCCTGCTGAAGGATATTCCAAAGGTTGTTTAGATTCACGTAAATGTGTCAAATCCGCTATTTTCGCATCAATGGTCAGTTGATCTCCACTAACTAAGTCAAATTCTGCAGATAATACATAATAGCCTTTTTTCGTAATCACACTCATGCGATAATCCAACTCAAGCTCATCTTTCGATAAGACCAGCTTTTCCCCTTCATGAGTCAATACAGTACACTGGAAAATAACATCTTTTATCTCTCCACCGTATGCGCCCGCATTCATGGCCATTGCACCACCGACTGAACCTGGGATACCACACGCAAATTCGAGACCTGATAAGGTTTCTTTTGCTGCAGCTTTAGATACATCAATGATATCAGCACCGCTTTGAGCATATACACGCGTACCATCAATTTTTATTTCATTTAACTTAGACAAATTCAAGACAATTCCACGTACTCCACCATCTCGGACCACCATATTGGATCCATTCCCTAGCAAAAGCATGGGTATCTGTTGTTGATGGGAATATGACACAACAAAAATTGCTTCTTCTTCGGTAGTCGGAGATACAAATAAATCGGCCCGGCCACCCATTTTTGTCATCGTGTGCAAGTAAAGTGGTTCATCTATTTTTACACATTCGTGTGAAATTTTTTCTGTTAAATCGTCAAACCAACGCTGTTTAGTCATGAAAAGCCAAATCCTTTCCCTTAACTCTTTCCATTACATAGTATGCGTATTGGCGATCTATTTGACAAGTAATTTTAAGATAACCATACTTTTGACCACTGTTCGATGTTGGCAATTGCATCTTTCAGCCCTTTTCCTTTATCTGTCAAAGAATATTCAACTTTCACAGGTACTTCGGCAAAAACATGTCTTTTAACTAATCCTTCTTTTTCAAGTTCTTTCAAGCGTTCGGAAAGAAGACGTCCGCTAACCGGCAAAGCTGATTCAATTTCGTTGAATCGCTGAGGACCTTCTAATAATTGATATAAAATCAAGCCAGTCCATCTTTTCCCGATAAGTTCCATCGCTTTTGATAAACGTGGGCATAATGTAGTTTCTTTCATTGAAATCACCTCTATAGTTAGTCATTATAACGTAAATAAAAACCCACGTAAACCATACAGTAATTTAATTACCTTTTAATAGCAGGTTACTTTTAACAACTTACTTTTAGAGAGATAAATATTGTCGTTTATTAAAAATAAATAATTATCTTTAATTCGAGATATCTTAATTAAGAACTATTGACATCGAGATATTAACTGCATATAGTAGTTTATAGAGAATAAAAAAACAACATGGAGGAATAAAAAATGAAAAATTGGAATGTCGATGCAGCTCACTCAAGTATTGGATTTTCTGTAAAACATATGATGGTATCAAAAGTACGTGGAAATTTCGGTGATTTCGGTGCAACTGTAGTAGCGAATGAAGCAGATTTAACTAATGCAAATATTGCCTTCAACATCAACGTGGCAAGTATTAATACAGGTAACGAAGATCGTGATAACCACCTTCGTTCAGGTGATTTTTTCAATGCTGAAGAGTTTCCGGAAATCAAATTTGTGGCTAACAACATCTCTAAAAATGACGACGAATATAAAATTGCTGGAGATTTAACGATTAAAGACATCACGAAACCGGTTGTCTTTGAAGCTGAATACGAAGGTAAAGGCACAAACCCATGGGGCCAAGAAGTAGTTGGATTCACAGCTGAAACGAAAATCAACCGTGAAGATTTTGGTTTGACATGGAACCAAGCGCTTGAAACTGGCGGTGTATTAGTAGGAAAAGACATTAAAATCACTGTAGAACTTGAAGCAAATCCTGCTTAATTGAAGATGAAAGGCACCACTCTAACTCGACGCCGGCTCTGGAAGGTTGATTTGAAAGCCTTCTTTGTGCGAGTTTGCGCTTGGAACTAGACATGAGATAACGTAGAAAAATTCTAATTCAAAAGAATACAAAAGGAACTTCTCTTCATTCGAGAGAAGTTCCTTTTTTAATGCAGCCATGTTTGTTTTCGCAGTTCAATTGCAAGCTCCGCCACTACGGCTTGGCTGATTAGAAAACCTTGGATTTTTTGAGCACCCATATTTTTCAATAAATCGAGCTGTTCGAGTGTTTCTACACCCTCCATAACAGTGGTCATCCCAAGATTTCGAGCAATGTCCAAAATCCCTTGTAAAATCACCAGTGATTTGTCTTCTTCTAGTTCCATTTTCACGATAAAGGATCGGTCTACTTTTAGTTGTTGGATAGGTAAGATTTTTAATATTGATAAAGAAGAATAGCCGGTTCCAAAATCATCCAGTGCTGTTTTGACACCTAAATTGTTTAACTCGGTCAAAATTTGATTGGCTAGTTCACTATTTTGTACTGCCACGGTTTCCGTAATTTCAAAAATTAATCGCTTTGCAGATATATTAGCTTCGTGAATAATGGATTTTACATCATGTAAAAAATCGGGATGCATCATTTGCCTGACGGAGATATTGACAGCCACTTGAAAATCCTCGTGTCCTTCCGCTTCCCAACGATTCAGTTGTGCCGTCACTTGGCGCAAAATCCATTTTCCAACAGGAATAATCAACTCGCTTTCTTCCAATAAAGGAATGAATTCCACAGGGGACACTTGTCCAATAGTTGGAGACTTCCACCTCAACAAAGCTTCATAGCTCGTTATGTTTTTCGTAGATAAATCATAAACCGGCTGATAGACCATGAAAAATTCATTGTTGGCTAACGCATGAACCACATTGTTAGCAATCAAACGAACACGCTCATTTTGATTGGCAAGTTCCTGAGAGAAGAAGACAAAACGGTTTCCGCCTTGTTTTTTTGCTTCTTGTACTGCAAATGTTGAATCTTGCATCATTAGATCTGGCCAGTCACCTAATTGAGACTTACGAATCCCGACACTGAATGTTACCCACATACTTTCCGTTGAAGATAATTCGATGGGCACTTCCATTAATTTTACTAGTTCAAGTCCCCTGGTTCGTAATTCTTCTTCCGAATGAGCGGGTACAAGCAGAACAAATTCGTCTCCGCCAACTCTGTACAACTCATTCTTGCCGGCAAATGCCTGGATTTTTCGACTTGTCTCAAATAGCACTCTATCACCCAACTGATAGCCATTTCGTTCATTTATATCTTTAAATCGATCTAAATTGATAAAGTACAAGGTGAACCTTTTAAAATTCTGTGGGTTCAATCCTTTTTTTAAACGTTCTTCTAACACTACCCGATTTGGCAAATTCGTTAATAAATCACGTTTCAACATGTTTTCTTCACGTTGTTCATTACGTTTCAAATAATAGAGAATGCTACAAAGAAAGATAATTGCTAATACTACAATCATCGTATTACGCCAAAAAATGGAGGAAATTTGCTGAACAGTCTTCTCTTTATAGGAGTCAACTACAAATGTCCAACCGCCACTAGTATGCTGATACATAACATAATGTGCTTTATTCTCATCTATTATGATGGTCCCTTGACCCATTGCGTTGATTTGGGACAGGACTTGAGATCCATTAGGTACAGCTGTTTCAAAATCATGATTGGAATTAGAGAAAATCACTTGATTCTCTCTAAATAAATATAATGTCCCCGGTAAGTTTGAATCTGATGCGATCGCACCAACTAGATTGCCCATATTGAATACTCCAGAGAGTACGCCAATGATATTGCCGTCTTGGAATACAGGAATTCGGACTGCACTTACCAACTGTGTGGAATCTTGATAGTAAGGAAATAATTCACTAAAGACCAGCTCCCCCTGCAAAGCACGATCAAAAGATTCTTGTTGATTCACTTTAAAACGAGAACCATCTCCCGCCAACACTTCCCCTTCAGGAGTTATGAAACCTAGTGAAGAAAAAAACGGCATTTTTTCACGCTGATTCTTCAGAAACTGAACGATGTCTTCTTCTGTTTTAAGTAACGTTATGTAATCAGCTATCAACTCAAGCTCGGCTACACGTTCATTTGAGAACTTATTTGTTTCATCTGTAAAGTTATCAAGTAATAAACGATTTTCTTTTTTTACAGTTTCTTGGACAAATTCTTTTGAAGATTTATAATTAAAAATAGTTAAGGTAACAACTGTCAATAAAATGATAACCAACAAAAAATAAGCTTGTACTTGTCTATTTGACACATTGTCACCTCCCATATCTATCCCAATCCATTCATTTTCCAAATGTTGTATATAAATGCCAAATGTATGCAATATTCATTTCCTATATTATTGTCGATTAATGTCGGAAGATAGTCAATGTTTCTCTGATAGATTAGTATTAAAATTGGGTATTACTAACTAATTTTAATGATACGAAGGGACGACATACACTTTGAAGATTGAAAGTTCATCATCCACACAATTTTTCCAATTGATTCGTTCACTCAAATGGCCTATAGGCATAACTATTTTCGCGGTTATTTTGGCCTTGGCTGAAACGATAACCGGATTAGTCATTCCCTTAGTTACAAAAAACTTAGTCGACTCTCTTACTACAGCTATTTTCGATTGGCGTTTAATTACCTTGTTATTTGTTGTCTTTATTCTGCAAGCTATTGCCGGTGGAGTTTCATACTTTGCCAAGGATTATCATAAGAAAAGCTGTTCTTCTCTATTTCAGGGAAGAACAGCTTTTTGTTATTTTTTCAATGTCATGGTCACTTCACCTTTACCGTCTGAAGCTTTAATCACTGCATACGCTCCATTGACGAAAGTCATCTGCGGCGGCACATGACCGATATCAGCATTATAGATAATAGGTAAGTTTGTCGATTCTGCCAACCTTTCCATTGCATCAAGCGTGGTGAATCCCCCAACCTCCTGACCTGCTGGTGTGCGTCCAAAAACGATTCCGGATGCATAATCAAACCAACCCGTTTGCTGCATTTGCATTAGCGTACGGTGGAAATCTGTTGCGGACATATCACAGTTCTCAAGGAACCACACGATTGGTTCATTTGCCAAGTATGTTTGCTGGAACGTTTTCACGTCTCCGTAAGGTGTACCGATTAAATGGCGAATGGTATCCATGCAACCACCGAGAAGGCGGCCTTTCATTTCTACCGGCCGATTGTAAACTGTTTCCCACTTCGTCTCAGTATCAAGATTAAAAACGTACGGTTTTGGTTGTCTATCATGAGACCATTCAGATTGATAGTTGAGAGAAGAAGCTTGATGGATGATTGCTCCTTCTTCAGCAGATAGGACATCCAAAAATCTACTCGTAGTTGGATCCCATTCGTCACTTCTCACGTCGACGAAGTTCGTTCCGTGTGCGGTTGCAATACCCGTTTTCAATGTCAATGCGAACAACAGAGTACTTGTATCCGAATAGCCAAGAATCCATTTTGATTGTGCTTGCTCCCACTCAATAAGCGGCAAAATCTCCTGTAGGATTTCCCCTCCCCATGGAGGGATAATTGCGTGGATATCTTTGTTTTGAAGCATCGCATTCAGTTCTTTTGCTCGCTTTTCTTTCGTGGCTGAAGCGGCTTTATGCTGTGTCCACACCGTTTCCCCAATTTCTATGTTAAATCCTCGATTTTCAAACTGTTTCTGGCTCTGATGAATCAAGTGGTGAAGTTCTTCTTCTACACCGGAGGAAGGAGCAGTGAATCCTATAGTCTGTCTTGGTTGAAGAGCATTTGGATAGCAAATCATTGTTGTCACCTTCTTTTTAATATTGAAACTATTTTACTCGTAATTCGTATCATTTACTACAGGGGGTTTGTAAATTATGGATTTATTTATGTTTTCTGGACTCGGAACAGGCATTTTCTTTACGTTTTTCATTCTCATTTTCACTTTAGTAATCGGGACTTTTATTTTTGTCATAATCAAAGGAATATCTCAATGGTCGAAAAACAATCAATCACCGGTATTGACCGTACCGGCTGAAGTCGTAACGAAACGCACTGAAACTTCCGGCGGTCATGGAGATTCGTCTGCAAGCACGTGGTATTACGTGACGTTCCAAGTACAAAGTGGAGATCGAATGGAACTGGGCGTCGATGGCTCCCAGTTTGGGTTACTAGCCGAAGAAGACTTGGGGATGCTCACTTTTCAAGGATCGCGGTTTAAAGGGTTTGAGCGAAAGAAAAAAGAAGAGTAAAAAGAAAAGGATTGGACACAATGTGCCCAATCCTTTTTGCATCTTAAACTGTTACTTTCGCCAAACGTGATGCCACAGCTTTCACTTCAGACATTCCATCTGCAATAATTTGTTCTGCACGGTCTGGATATTGATTGTGCCCTTCAATAATGACTTCTTCAATATTAGTAATACCGAAGAAATTCATGATCATACGCACATAGTTGACGCTCATTTCAGATGGTGCCATTTCTGGTGTCGAGTAAACACCACCACGTGCATTTAAAATAATAACTTTTTTATCCGGTACTAAACCAACTGGTCCATTTTCATTATAGCTGAATGTTACACCCGCACGGTAAATGTAATCAATGAACGTTTGTAAAGGAGCTGGAATCGTTTTATTCCATAGTGGGAATGCGAATACCACAACATCCGCCTCCAAGAAAGCATCCATTGCTTTATTTGCTGCAGTCAAAATACGTTGTTCAAGATCGTTCAACGGTTCAGCTTGAGCTGATTTTGCCATCGCATCAAAGAAATCCTGACCGAAATAAGGCATATCTTCCTTAAATACATCAAATGTGTTGATGTTCAATTCTTTTGCATTAGTCACTTCATTTAAAAATACATCGTGCATTTTACTTGAAACGCCTTCTGTAGAAGGACGGTTATTTGCTTTTACTACTAAAACATTCATATGGAAGATCTCCTTTTTATTAGAAAGTTATATATCTTAAAATTATTTATCTTCAATTCGAGATATAATGCAATTTTAAAGGAGAGCATTAGAGAAGTCAAAAACTCTGCTCTCCATTTTTCAGAATTCACAATTGTCATCTTTGCATATGCCCACATTGTCTTGTCCCAATTGTTGAAGCTTGGTAGAAATACCTTCTTCTTCTGCTACTTTTCTTAACGCTTCGGCAAATGCTTCAGTAGGTTGAGCTCCGGAAATTGCATATTTTCGGTTGATGACGAAAAACGGCACGCCTTGCACACCAAGGGACATACCTTCCTGGATATCTTGATTCACTTCAGCCTCGTATGCATTCGAGGATAATATTTCAGCAGCTTGCTTACGATCTAAGCCGATCTCCTCTGCTAAATTTAACAGTACTTCATGTCGGCCGATTTCTTGTGCTTCAATGAAGTATGCTTTAAGCAAACGTTCGCTTACTTCAGCCGGTTTGCCTTGTGCCTCCGCCCATTTCGCCAACCGATGAGCATCGAACGTATTGGCTTCATTAATACGATCAAAATCATATGTCAAGCCTACCGTTTGTGCTTGTTGACTAACCGAAGCTGTCATTCGTTTCGCCGCTTCAGGAGTCGTCTGATACTTCTCGGCAAGCATTTCATATGTCGACTTGTCCGAAATCGCTGGCGAATTTGGATCCAGTTCATACGCTTTGAATTGAACATCGATATTGTGAGCCAACCCGGTAGTAGCGATTGCTTCTTCCATCCGACGCTTTCCTATATAACAGAATGGACATACATAGTCCGACCATACTTCAATTTTCATTCCATTCACCTCATGGTTATTGTAGTGCGTTTGGATAGGCACTGCAATTTTTCTGCTCGCCCGAACTTATGGTGCGGTTCTTTTTGTTAATGTGCTAAAGTGTTTCTTAAAGGAGTGTTTTTGACCATGATTTTACGGGAAATTGTTCGAAAACGTCGTACGGTACAAGATCAATACCCATTCAATCTTCCTCTTATCGAGGAATTTGAATCACTCAAGTTCACCCATCCCGTTACCATACTTGCAGGTGATAACGGCTCCGGGAAAACAACGTTGCTTGAGGGTATTGCTGCAGCAAGTGATAGCATCTTGATTAGCGGTGAATATATGGAGCAAGATAAGTCGTTTTCACACGCTTATGAACTGGCTGATGAGCTCAAATTGATTTGGTCCGTAAGAACCCGCAATGGTTTTTTCTTCAGGGCATCCGATTTCATTACGTATACAAGAGAGCTCGCCAATATGCGGGAAGAAGCGCGAATTGCCATCCAAGAAATTAAAAAACGGAATCCTCATAGCCTTGAAGTATTGCCCTACGCACGTACATATTCTGAGCTTCGCCACTTATATGGTCAGGGTCTGGATAAAAGGTCGCACGGAGAAAGTTTTCTTGATTTGTTCCAAGCAAGATTCAAACCTAATGGCTTTTATATTTTGGATGAGCCTGAAGCACCTTTATCGCCAAATAAACAACTTACATTCCTTGCCTTATTACATGACATGGTGAAAGATGGTGCCCAGTTCCTTATTTCCACACATTCTCCAATTGTCATGGCGTATCCAGGGGCCACAATACTCGAAATTAACGAAAATGAACTGACACCCACAACTTTTAATGAAGTGGAGCATGTTCGTTTGACAGCAGATTTCCTGAAAGAACCGAATCGATATTTACGTCATCTTCTGGAACTTTAGTATGACTACAGAGTCAACACAAGGATAGTTTTCTGACGTTCTTGCCCAAGAGTCATACTGAGCAACCATTTATCTTTCTCGCAATTTAAAAGCCGATTCCCTTAAGGAATCGGCTTTTATACTTTTCTTATTCACTTAATGCTTCTGTTAATACAGGAACAACTTGTTTTTTACGTGATACAACACCTTTTAATAAAGCAACGTTATTGATGAAGGGAACGCCGAAAGCTTTTTCTGCTTTTTCAGCTTGGGCGCCTAAAGCCAAGGCAACTGAATCGTTGTTTAAAATATCTGTGACAACGAAGAAGAACAAGTTAAGTTCTTTTTCAGCAATTTTACGGTAAATTAAATCTTCCAATTCTGCTTGGCGGCTCATTACATCATTGACATCAACTGCATTTACTTGTGCGATTTCTACTTTGTATTTACCCATCCCGAATTCTTTTGCATCGAGTGTAAGTAAATCTTCAAGTGTCTTGTCGCTTAAATCTGCTCCAGCCTTCAACATCGCCAAACCGTACTCTTCTGAATTTACGCCTGCAAGTACTTCAAGTTCTTTTGCTGCCGCAATATCTTGAACGGTACAGGTTGGTGATTTAAATAGCAATGAATCTGAAATGATTGCCGATAGCATCATGCCCGCAATGTTTGGTGGAATTTCCACACCATTTTCTTTAAACAGTTTATTTAAAATCGTAGCTGTACATCCTACCGGCTCTGCACGGAAAAACAATGGGTCTGCTGTTTCAAAGTTCGCAATACGGTGATGATCAATAACTTCGATTACTTGAACGTCATCAATATCATCTACACTTTGTTGTTTTTCGTTATGATCGACTAAAATGACTTGTTTTACATCTGGTGATGCTTTCTCAATTAAAAGCGGTGCTTCAAAACCAAATTTGTCCAAAGCAAATGCAGTTTCATTTTGTACATCGCCAAGACGGACCGCTACTGCGTCCATGCCTAATTCACGCTTCAAATGAGCGTAAACGATCGCCGAGCAAATTGAATCTGTATCTGGGTTTTTATGTCCTAGTACATATACCTTTTCCATGTGTATCCTCCAATAATTCAAACTTCACGTTTTTTATTTTATCATACCTATTTCGTAAACAAAATGGCTCCAATCTCTTCTTTATTGACTAGTAAATCTTGCAAGGTGTAGCCATCCAAAACAGCTAGGTACGCCACCATTGCTTCACGCAATACTCTTCTCAATTTGCAAACGGGGGTGATGATACATTGGTTTGTTGCACAGTTGAAACATTCTACTAAATAAAAATCGTCTTCTGTTTTTCTTACGACTTTTCCAATATTTATGGATTCAGGATGGAGAGCCAGACGTATTCCGCCTCCCCGCCCCCGGATTGTTTCTATATAGCCGTGTTTTCCTAACTCATATGTGACTTTCATTAAATGATTTTTTGATATTCCATAGGCAGTTGAAATTTCCTGTATGGTCGATAGTTCCGATTTTCCTTTCGCCCCCACATACATCAAGACGCGGAGGGAAAAATCGGTATACATTGTCATTCGCATTATTTCACCGCTCTTTCTTCCTACATCATTATAGCTATTATGTCTTTTCCGTGAAAGAAATGTGTCTGAAATATTAAAGATGTATTTTATATATTGCTTTAAGAAACAGGCAGGCGTATGGTGAAAGTATCAAATGATGAAGGGTAGGAAACAAACATGTTATCTTCTCAAACAATCGCTATCGTAAAATCAACTGTCCCAGTTCTAGCTGAGCACGGCCAGAATATTACCACTGTTTTTTACAAAAATTTATTCTCTGCACATCCAGAGTTGCTGAACATATTTAATCATGCCAATCAAAAACAAGGACGCCAACAAACGGCTCTTGCCAATACTGTTTATGCAGCGGCACAACATATCGACAATTTAGCTGTCCTTCTTCCGGCAGTCAAACAAATTGCACATAAACACCGTTCACTAGGTGTAAAAGCGGAACACTATCCGATTGTAGGAGCACATCTATTAGGTGCAATTAAAGAAGTGTTGGGTGATGCAGCGACTGACGACATCATTAATGCTTGGGGAGAAGCTTACGGCGTTATTGCAGATGTATTCATTCAAGTCGAAAATGAAATGTATGTAGAAGCGGCTACACAATCCAATGGTTGGAATGAGTTCAAAGATTTTGTCATCGTAGATAAAATAAAAGAAAGCGATATTATTACTTCCTTCTATTTAAAACCGGCTGACGGTTCAGCTGTCACTACGTACCAACCTGGTCAATACATTACGGTGCGTTTATCCATTCCGGGTGAAACATATATGTTTAATCGTCAATACAGTCTGTCACAAGCACCAGGGAATGAAACATTCCGTATTTCCGTGAAAAAAGAAAGTGAAATGGATCCAAATGGTAAAGTATCTTGTTACCTGCACAACACTGTTGAAATCGGAGATCAAATTGAAGTAAGTGCACCGGCGGGAGATTTCTATTTAAACGTCGATAGCTCACAACCTGTCACTTTAATCAGTGGTGGAGTAGGCATTACGCCAATGATGAGTATGTTGCAGACAATTTCACAAAACTCACCAAGTCGTCCTGTTTCTTTCCTACATGGAGCGAGAAATATGTCATTACATGCATTTGAAAAGGAAGTTCATACATTACTATCCGTTATGGAAGATACGACTTATGTCACACAGTATTCCGATAATAATCAACTCATCACAAAAGAGTTCTTAGCGGAAAATGTACTTGCAAAAAGTGATATTTACGTTTGCGGTCCAGTACCATTCATGAAAGCAGTCGTGAATAGCCTTTATGAGTTAGGCTTCTCTGAAGAAAATGTACACTTCGAATTTTTCGGGCCGGCAGTTACTCTGGAACCAGCTCACGCATAAAACAAAAGGCTATGTTTAACTTTTACTGTTGATGTTAATAAAAGAAGGAATCTGTGCCCTTTCCGCGGACGCCCCACAAGAATGTGGTTTTCATACTTGTTGGCTCATGCGGAAAGTGCGGCAAGAGCAAATGTGCGCTCATATACCGTTTAACAAAAAAACAAAGCTATCACCCAACTGCGGTGATAGCTTTGTTTTTTTGTATAGCAGAAATGAAATCAATCGACAATTCATTGAATCTTTCCGGTTGATCTATATTGCAAACATGACCAGAATCTTTAATCTTAATTAGTTTAAATTCCTCATTACGTCTCACCAATTCTTCAACCGGCGGCATAAACAAGTAATCTTCTTCCCCCATTAAAAATAGAGTCGGAATGGCATTCGTTTTCATTTGAAGCCTTGTTAAATAGGGATTGATCAGCTTGGTTAACGAAAACCATTTGATAAACTCTTTTTGACACATCTTTTTTGCTTGGTTAACGAAAACGAGACGGGATTCTTCATGTCTTTTCTTTGGCATGATAATCCAGGCGAACAATTTATACAACAGCATATATGGGATGAAGCGCTTCGTCACACGCCCGGTCCAAAGTAAAAGCTTAGTTCGGATATCCAGGCGGATAACGGCCCCTCCCAAAATCAGCGATGAGATTCTCTCAGGGAAACGTTCAGCCATCGTTTGGGCAACGATTGTCCCAAGTGACATGCCAATCACGTGTGTTTGTTCAATATTCAATTCATCAAGAACATCTTTCACTTCTTCGGCAATGTGAGCAAAAGAATCGCCTTTTTTCCAACGGCCGCGATCTGATTTACCATGACCCCTAAGATCAATTAATAAGACGTTGTGTTCTTTTCTGAAATCCCGTATTTGTTTATACCATATGGAAGAACTTCCTCCTGCGCCGTGAACAAATGACACCCACGGTGCATCAGAAGAAACGATGTATGTTTTATAGTGAAGCACTGCATTCAAACTCCTCTAGCAATCTCTTTCCTCTATTAAACCATCGTACACTTCTCCCATTCAACAGATTCGTGTATTTTAATATGTCCACATGCACCATTTTCCGATATCAACGAAGCCAATTCGCTTATAGATTGCACCTGCAGCAGGGTTGTCATAAAACAGACACAACATTTTATTTTCTTCTAGCAGCTCTCTACAAAGCTTGGACATACAGTAAGTTGCGAGCCCTTTCTTCTGATAGAGAGGCAATGTCCCTACCCCTACTATCATGGCAGACTGACTATTTTCAGCTGTACTTGAAGCTGAACTTACAATGACTCCATTATTTTTGATTAAGTATGCACGGGCCAGACCTTTTTCCAGTGATTCTCGTTTATTCTCAACGCTGTAATTGCCTTCTGAAAACTCTGGAATTGCTTTCATTTGCGCGATGATTGCACGGGCATCATCCGCTTGAGCTTTTTCCAAGTTGATGTCAGCAGGAATTGCAGGCAGGTGTTCTACAGTCTCACATTTTGCATAATAGAGAACGCGAGGTTTTTTAGGTTGAGTTTTTATGTAAGGCGCTAATTGATTCACCATTTCTTCAATTCCCGATAAATAGCTGAAGGATAAATCTTTATTAATAATATTGGCAAATCCTTCTGCATCGAAAGCAGCTGGTGCATACACAATAAAGTTTTGATCGTATTTTAATAAAACGCCTCTTAGATCCCCTTTTTCATTAAAGTCACCCCAAAGCGTCTGGATGTTTGAATGGAATCCATGCCCTTCAATATCCCCAATAATAAAAACATTCTCTGCAGGTTTTTGCCCTACGAAATCCATCGTTATTTGACGATCGGCTTCAATCAATTTTCTAATCATTTATATCATTCACTCCTTAGGACTTTAGATACTGTTGCAAAAAAGGAATATTATAAATTTCAATATTTTTTTACATTTTATAGGCGATAATTTCTTTTTTTAGTGATATAGTATGAATATAGTATGAATTTAGTAGTGATTACATTAGGTAAAAGTGATATTATTATACTAATCTAAACGCATTTCTTTTGATACAGAAAAGAGGTCAATAATGGTAAAGAAACTGGAGAAGAAGTATATTCCACTAGCAACTTTTTTTGAAGAAGCTAATCAAAATGAAGTCACCCTTACATATACAGCAATCGAAAATATTGTCGGTCAACAATTGCCAAACGCAGCTTATTTAAATAGTAGCTGGTGGAAAAAGACGAAACCTCCTGCATCTCATTTCTTGGCGTGGATTGACTCAGATTATACAGTAAAACGCATTGACTTAGGTAGAGCCGTAACTTTTGTTAAAATAACCGAAGCATTCGATTACGATCCTTCTTCTTCAAATAAACCCGAAAATATTATGATTATACGTCCCGTAGACTTGGACGATGCACGTGCAATCATTCGTCTGTATCAAGATATTGATGCAGAATCGGATTTTATGTTATTTGGAAAAGATGAACGGAAAATGACCGTCCAGTCCATTCGCAAACGTATCGGTGAGTGGAAAAAATCCGCAAACTCCGGGATGTTTGTTGGCATTCTTAATGGCGAATTCGCTGGTTTCGTTGCATTGATTGCTGGTCCGGCACCCCGGGCGCATCATCGCGCTTCGCTAGTAATCGGTGTACGACAAGCGTATTATGGTCAAAATGTGGGGACATCATTAATGAAAAAAGCAGAGACTTGGGCACATGAAGTTGGGATAACCCGCTTGGAACTGACAGTCGTGGAGAAAAACGAACGTGCCATGGGACTATATAAAAAAATGGGTTATAGCATTGAAGGCAACCGTCCTAACTCATTACTCATTGATGGAAGTTACGTAAACGAGTTTTATATGGGTAAAAATTTTTAAAAGAGACATCGTGGAGGATCCCACGATGTCTCTTTTGGCTTATTTTCCTGTGTTAGAGAATTGTTTGATACGTGCTCCAATTTCGTCACGCACGCGTTGGAATACCGCCCATTTCTCATCTTCAGTTCCTTTAGCTCGGGCAGGATCATCAAAGCCCCAGTGCCAACGAGTCACATGAGGTGGCGTCATGGGACATTTGTCATTAGCGTCACCACATAGAGTAACCACAAAATCTGCTTTGTTCAAAAGTTTTGGGTCGATAACATCTGATGTTTGGTTGCGAACATCGATCCCGATTTCATCCATTGCTTTAATCGCATTCGGATTAAGACCGTGAGCTTCGATACCAGCAGAATAAACTTCAAACTTGTCACCTAAGTACATATGACCAAAAGCTTCTGCCATCTGTGAACGACATGAATTGCCTGTACATAAAAAGTAAAAAATTTTCTTTTCCATCAGTCTCATCCTTTTTAGTGAATTATCGTCAACCATATATACAGTCCTGTTAAAGTTATGAATAGTGTAGGAACGGTTAATAATACCCCTACTTTAAAATAATAGCTCCAAGAGATTTTTACGCCTTTTTGATTTAAGACATGCAACCATAACAACGTTGCCAGAGAACCGATTGGCGTCATTTTCGGCCCTAAATCAGACCCGATGACATTTGCATACATCAGCGCTTCCCTCATCACGCCGGATGTATTCGTATCGGCAATGGCAATTGCATCAATCATGACCGTCGGCATATTGTTCATGATTGCTGATAGAATTGCCGCTATGAAACCCATACCAATCGTTGCTGTATATAGGCCATGACTGGTTGTCCATTCGATTAAATCAGTCAACACTGATGTTAATCCTACATTGCGAAGACCATATACAACAACATACATACCAATCGAGAAGAACACGATAGCCCAAGGAGCCCCTTTGATGACATTCCGTGTGTGAACGGCTTTGCTTTTGCGAGCAATGCATAAGAAAATCAATGCTACTGCAGCGGCAATAAAGGAAACGGGAATATTCAATGATTCACTCAAGAAATATCCAACTAGTAATACACTCAGTACGTACCACGAAATATGGAACATCCGGATATCTTTCAATGCTTTCTTTGGTTCTTTTAACATTTTTTCGTCAAAGTGTTTGGGAATTGATTTACCAAAGAACAAATACAGGACGAGCATACTTGCCGCTACACTGAATAAGTTTGGTACTAACATCCGTGACGCATATTCGATAAAGCCAATGCCAAAGAAATCAGCTGAAACAATGTTCACCAAGTTACTGATGACAAATGGCAAGGAAGTGGTATCCGCAATAAATCCAGAAGCCATGATGAATGGTAAAATCATTTTCTCTTTGAAATCAAGAGCACGTACCATCGCTAACACTATCGGCGTCAAGATTAAAGCTGCACCATCATTCGCAAATAAAGCGGAGACTGTAGCCCCAAGTAGAGTCACGAGCAAAAACATGCGAATGCCACTTCCATTTGCAAAGCTGGCCATATGAAGTGCCGACCATTCGAAGAAACCGATTTCATCCAAAATCAATGAAATGATAATCAACGCTATAAACGTCAGTGTTGCATTCCAGACGAATCCTGTTACATCAATGACGTCCTGAAAATTAACTACACCTACAAGAAGTGCGATTGCCGCTCCAGCCATCGCCGACCAACCAATCGATAACCCTTTCGGTTGCCAGATGACAAAAATTAATGTCACGATAAAAACTATACTTGCTAACCATAAATCCATTTTAGTTCCTCCACTTATTCCTCACACATGACTTTTTTGCCTTCTATAATTAAATCTTCTACCGTACGTGCAGGCGCAGGTAGTAAACTGAGCAAATGTATTAATACCGGATATTGTGGATGACGAACGTTTAATGACCAAATTGTCCAACGACCACGCTTTTCTTCGCTCACAATATCTGCAGTCTTTAGTTTTCGCATATGCTGACTAATTGCCGGTTGCGTCATATCAAGAAGTTCCGTTAACTCACAGACACATAATGACTCATGCATGAGATACGTTAAGATTCTTAACCGATTTTGGTCACCAATGCCTTTTAAATACTGTTCTAGTGCTATATAGTCCATAAGCATCTCCTAATCCATGAATAATAATACGATTATATAAGCATTCACTTATGTATGCAACACTGAATTATAAATACAGACGTTGATTAGATCCATACAAAAAAAATAAGATTGCCAAGGCAATCTTATTTTGCAGAAATCGATTTAATTGTATTCAAAATGGTTTGGGTGAGTATTGCGATTCCGGTATGTAAGCAGTTGTGATTGAATGTCATGTTTGGGTGATGGAGTCCTGGGGACAAATCACAACCGAGACCTAACATCGTAGCTTTTATATTTGGTTTATATAAGGAATAAAAATGAAAGTCTTCACCACCAGGAGTTTCAATTCGAGGTTGTAAATTATCGGCACCGATTACTTCGCTGATTGCCTCTGCCATCAACTGATAGGCGTCTTCATTCACGATTGCCGCTACCAACCCTTCATGGACAATATATTGGATTTTTACATGATATATTGATTCCACACTTTGAATCACTTCACATACCTTTGTTCGAAGTGTACGCATGGCATCATTTGTTTGAGCCCGCAAATCAAGTGTAAAGGATGCTTTTCCCGGAATGATATTACCTGTCTCACTTCCGGCTTGTAGTTTGGTCATTTTTACGGAACATGGGATAAGTGGATCCATTCTTATTGCTTGCAAGCCCTGAATAATAGCAGCACCGACTTCAATGGCATTTTTTCCAAGATGAGGTCTTGCCGCATGGGCATCCTCCCCCTGAATAGTGCCTCTTATTAGACCTGCAGCACCATGACAGATGGCAGCTGATGCAGTCCCGTTTGGTATTTCCTGAATGGGCCGAAGATGAACTCCATATAAATAATCAACATTATCCAAAACGCCAAGACTTAATAGTTTCAATGCACCTTGCCCTTTTTCCTCAGCCGGCTGAAAAATCCACTTTAGACGAATACCTTCGGGAAATCCTATTTCTTTCATCGCAAGCAAGGTTCCAACACCCATTGTCATATGTGCGTCATGACCGCATGAGTGATTTGCTTTGAATACGCTATTCACCTCTTGCCAAAGGGCATCCATATCTGCTCGAATCCCTATACACGCTTCCCCTTCTCCTACTTCAACTACAAGACCAGTGCATTCATCGAATGTTTGAACGGTAAACCCTTCTTGTTCGATTAATTTTTTCAAGTAAGCAGTTGTTCCAACTTCTTTCCAACTTACTTCGGGATGTGCATGCAAATAGTCAAACACTTCATTTATTCTTGCCCTGTGTGACTCATTACTTTCCTTCATACCTTTCACCTCATGAACATGTCGTTTCTAAATACCGTATCCTAATTGGAATGAACTAGTAATTTTTTTTCAGATGAAACCTGTTCACCCCAGTAGATGTTAAGCTCTTTAACAAGAGATTTACTTCCTTACTAGTATAATATAAAAAAATGGCTCGCTAATGCGAGACATTTTCCGATTATATTTGTTCTAGTAATTTCAAGGACTCTCGGTTAAAGGCAGGAATATCATCTGGTTGTCGGCTTGTGACCAGTTGATTTTGGCAAACCACAACTTCTTTATCCACATATTTTGCTCCCGTGTACAACAAATCTTGAGCAATCGATTTATAGCCCGTGGCATCTCGACCTTCCAAAGTTTTTGCTGTAATCAGTAACTGTGGTCCGTGGCAGATTGCAAATACTGGTTTTTTTGCATCCATGAACGCTTTTGAAAATACTACAAACCGTTCATCCTCCCGTAATAGATCAGGTGAAAATCCACCCGGGATAAAGAGTGCATCAAAGTCTTCTGGTTTAACATCATCGATGCCGTGATCGATCATCACCATCGCTTCCCCTTGTTTGCCTTTCACTTCTTTCCCTGCTTTTTTTTCAATTGTAAATACCTCATGACCTGCTTCGTTAAAAGCTCTCGCGGGATCCATATACTCAATGTCTTCAAACATTTTCGTGATTAAAGTTGCAATTTTCGCCATTTCCAACTCACTCCTTAAAGTTTGTTCCTACTAATTATTCCACTGAAATATACCGTTAAACATCTTATCGGTATTTTGAAACCATTGGATGTCCTTTTTCTGAAAAACGATATGGATAGTGAACTGCTTCACCAGAATTCTGAATGCCAACACGCGGACCCACTTCCACTTCTTCACTACCCGGCCCAGGTGCAATGAAAAGAGGTTCTTCTGCCCAATGGTGGCCATAGTAACTCATGCCCACTCCCAGTGCTTTTGCAAGCTTACCTGGCCCATTTGTCCAATTTTTCATCGGGGTTGTCCCCCTAAATTGTTGCATTAAGTCGAGACCTTCAATAGGTTCACCGGCGCGTAATAACACCGCCTGGGGTTTACCGACAGGTCCGCTCACGATATTCATCAATGTATGTGTGTGCATTTGATAGGTATAAACAAGGCCAGCTTCACCAAACATGACTTCCGTTCTTTTCGTTCTACGATTTCCGAAGCTGTGAGCCGCACGATCTTCAGGTCCCATATATGCTTCCGTTTCTATTATTTTGGCCACGACCAAACCCGATGGATGTTGATGGACGATGTATTGTCCGATTAGATTTTTCGCAAGATTTATAGTTGATTGCTGAAAAAAGTCGGCTGATATAGGTTGGAAATTCATGTACATTCCCCTTTCTATTGTAATAGACTAACTATGTTAAGCTATCCTCTTTTTTATCGTACATTTGTGCTGGCTGCTGTTAAACTATATTGTTGATTTCTGTTCCAACGCACTTTCATGTTTCGAAGCTAGCGTAGCGATGCAACGATCTACCATGTTTCGAAGCTAGCGTAGCGATGCAGAAACAGAAACATGCGGACGCTTTCCACTACAGTAAGTAATATAGCATCACTTACTATTTAGTAATATGGAGCATCGCTGCGACGAGTAATCGCAAGAGCAAAGACATTGGCTGAATACAGGTCGACCAACGTCTTTCCTAAGGGAAAGTAGCTGTTTTGCGGAATATCAACAGTATGCTTAAAATTGCCTTATTATAATAAACGAATACATTAAATATTATTGAAACGGGGATGATAAGAATGAAAGAGATAATAAATGAAATCAATCAATTTAGAGACGATCGTGGATGGGGAGGCAATCATGATGCACGTAGCCTGGCCATTTCTATTTCATTGGAAGCAAGTGAACTTTTAGAATGCTTTCAATGGCGTTCAGGCGAAGAAGCGATTGCTCACGACAAACAAGCCATCGTGGATGAAATGGCTGACGTGTTCATTTACTTGCTTCAGTTCTCCGATGTAATCGGTGAAGATTTAATGTTAGCGGCTCGTGAAAAAATGAAGAAAAATGCCATAAAGTACCCAATACCGTCTAAATCAGTATAAATCGTCCTTACATACATCCATTTTCCTATTGAAGAATAGTTAACTGAATATTACATTATTTATAAAAGCTAATAAGGAGTTGACCGCATGAACAACTGGAAGTGGTTAATTTGGATTACAGCGGGGTCACTCCTCTTCTTTTATACAAGAACGGATACAAAGCAAGATCAAGTAAGCGCAAATCCAACACTCATTAAAACGTACGATCCAAAATACAATCCGAACCAATCATTGGCCGATTATCTGGTTTTCCGTTCTATGATTTCAGGACAAGCAAAAATGGCCGTTACTGGCAGTAGTGTCACACGCGGATCTGGATCTTCCCATCAATCGAAAACATGGCGTGGACGTATCGAAGCAAATCTTCGAAATACGAACCATTCTCTGAAAGACCTCATCATCTCAAATCATGGTTACTCTGGCTATACTTCGGTAAGGTTACTCGAAGATCATGTGACTGCCCCCATATTGAAAGAGCAACCGGATGTTTTATTTATTGAGACATCTGTAATTAATAACCACAATAAAAATGTATCTTTGGATGATACGTTTAAATCATTGGATTCTCTATACAAATTGTACGCTGAAGCATTACCGGAAACTCGCATCGTTTTTCTTTCGCCAAATCCATGCACCGAAAATAAATTTGGACCAACACTTAATCAGTTTGGACTGAAGTTTACCGATTATGTTGATGAAACGGCTACCTATATCAAAAAGCAGGGATGGCGTTATTTTGATACACATGGCGCTATGCTCGACCATATGTCTTCAAAAAACATAACCCTTCCATCTACGTTAAAGGATGGCATTCATCCGAACGATCGCGGATATAAAGTTTGGGCCGAAGTATTATGGCCTTTCGTTCAACAAAAACAAGAAACTATTCCAAGCACTATGTAAAGATCAAAAAGCACAGCTCTTGCGGAGTTGCGCTTTTTGTTTTACATCTATTAGTTATTTCTTGATCAGACCTTTATCAATCAAGAAGTCATGTGCTACATCCTCTGCTTTTTCACCATCAATATCGACACGCGCATTCATCTTTTGCATATCTTCCAAAGAAATCTTTCCTGCTAATTCGTTTAACACATCTTCAAGTTCAGGGTACGTTTTGAGTGTTTCCTCACGAACAAGTGGGGCTGCATCATATTTAGGGAAGAAACCTTTATCGTCTGTTGTGATGGCTAAATCGAATCGTTCAATTCGGCCATCTGTCGTAAAGGCCGTAATGACATCAACATCTCCTTGTTTAACCGCTTCGTACATTACGTTTGGATCCAGACTTTCCTCACCAGAGAATTCGAATGGATACACTTTCAGCAAGGCATCATAACCATCCCCAGGTCGCTCATAAAAAGCATGGGGTGCACCGAACACGATGTCTTCTGACTTCGACGCTTCAACCAAGTCAGAATAGGTCTCAGCATTATAAGGTTTATCTTTGCTGTAAGCTAAAGTGTACGTATTTTCAAAGCCCAATGGTTCCAACCATGTGACACCGAATTTTTCTTCATATCCCTTCCGAACACGTTCCAGAATACTTTCGGAGCTTTCATCTTGTTCCAACTTTTCCTCCAAAACCGATTGCAACCCTGTTCCCGTATACTCTACATAGACATCGATATCACCTTTTTCAAGCGCAGGTGTCAATATCGCCACTTCGCCTAACCCTTCTTTATACTCCACTTTGTAATCTGTTTTGGATTCCACGTACTGGCCGAGTATTTGGGGTAAAATAAACTGCTCGGTAAATTGTTTCCCGCTGATTACAATCGGTTCACTTGCGTCGCCACCAGCATCGTTTGATGAGCCACAGCCAACTAACGCTAACGATGTTAAAAGTGCTATACCCGCTAACCTTTTCTTCATGTCATTTCCTCCTAATGTGTTTTCATCCCTTTTGGTGTTGCTTTCTTTTCAACCCATTTCAATAATAAATCGAAACTGATAGCCAGTAATGCTACCGGAAGTGCACCGGCAAGAACGAGCGAGTTATTATACGATTGCAACCCTCGATAGATGACATCCCCTAAACCACCAGCACCCACAAACGTGGCGAGTGTTGCAATCCCAACTGTCAGGACGGTAGCTGTTCGAATACCTGCCATTATAAATGGCAAAGCAAGCGGAAACTCAATTTGTTTTAATATCTGTGTCCGCGTCATTCCCATTCCGCGTCCCGCTTCAATAATCGATGAGTCAACACTGGTCAACCCTGTATAGGTGTTGCGGAGGATTGGTAGCAAAGCATAAATAACAAGTGCAATGAGTGCTGTTTTTGACCCTATTCCGATGAGAGGTACCAAGAAACCGAATAATGCTAAACTCGGTATCGTTTGAAATATTGCAGTTATGCCTATTACAGGTTCTGCGTATTTTCGATAGCGTGCAATCATCATTCCAAGCGGCAAGGCAATCGCAATGCCTATTGCCAGTGCCACGAAAGATAAATAGATGTGTTCGAGGAACGCTTGTTGAATAAGATCAGAGCGACTTTGGAGTGTATCCAAAAAATCAGTCATAAGAAGAAGCACCTTCTTCCTTTGCTATTACTGCCTTTAACAACGAAGATTGGTCAAGGTAGCCAACAAATTCTTCATTCGTATAAACCGCCAATACATCTGTATGGGGCTTTTCCAATAAGGCAATTGCTTGTTCCACGTCATCTGAAGAGTTAATGGAAACAATTTGTTCTCTCATATTGGATTGAGTGTAAAACGGTGACAACTCCCCAATCTTCCATTTGCCAAATGACCGTTTACGATTAATGCGTTCTTCACCGATAAAATTCCGTACAAATTCATTGGCAGGTTGATGGATAAGCACTTCTGAAGATCCCACTTGTTCCACTTTTCCATCTCGCAATACAATAATATGGTCAGCTATTTTCAACGCTTCATCCATATCATGCGTGACAAAAACGATGGTTTTCTGAATTTCTTGTTGAAGATTTCGCAATTCATCTTGAAGTTGTTCACGACTGATTGGATCGAGAGCGCTGAATGGTTCGTCCATTAAGACAATGTTCGGGTCCCCAGCCAGTGCACGTACTACGCCTACACGTTGTTGCTGACCTCCACTCAATTCAAGTGGAAATCGGTTCAAATACGTTTCCGGATCGAGTCCAACAATGTCCATCAGTTCGTTGACACGGGCTTGTGTCTTTTCTGCAGTCCACCCTTTTAATGTAGGTACCAATGCAGCGTTTTTAGCGATAGTCATGTGGGGAAATAAGCCGATACGCTGAATGACGTAGCCTATAGATCTTCTAAGTCCCACTTCATCTTGATTTTTAATAGATTGGTCATCAATTAATATATCGCCTGAGGTAGGTACTTCCAGTCGGTTAATCATCTTCATCAATGTGGTTTTACCGCATCCACTGGGACCGATAATCACCGTTAACATGCCTGTCGGTATGGTCAATGAAACATCTTTTAATGCTTCCGTCCCATCCGCAAACCTTTTCGTTACTTTATTAAATCGAATCACAGCCTCTGCCCCTTTTAAGCTTCAGTATGTATATCTTTTTCCTATTACCCGTTAATCATATGAAATATGCATATTTTCTTCGACTTATTCATAAAAAAACACATCCACTCGATTTGTGTAACCGAGTGGATGCAGCTTACTACTTTAAAGCATTTATTTGAGCAGTTAATTCATTGAAACGTTGGTCAAGTGCCTCATATTTTGAATCATGTTTGGATATAAAACTGATTTCGCCAAGGATTGCCTGTCTTTCTGTTTCGAGCTTCAACAGTTGTTGCTGTTGTGCCGTTTCAACTTGGCGATTTTGCCATTCTTTAAAAGTCATGTCGATTTTTTTCATGCATCTGTCTTCAAAGACCAGGAGTTTTGTGGCGATTTTCTCAAGAAAGTATCGATCATGCGTCACAACGATAATGGTCCCTGGATACGTAGACAAAGTTTGCTCCAGTTGTTCACGCGAAGGTAAATCCAAGTGATTGGTCGGTTCGTCCAATAGCAATACATCTTTTTGTTCGAGCATGAATGCCATTAATTTTAATTTCAATTTCTCTCCCATACTCATCGACTTGATCGGCAATCGCCAGTGTTCTTCCCCGAATCCCAGATTGATCATCAAAGTTTGAATCATTCCCCGGGAGTCAAAATCATGAGGGACAAACCACTCTTCCGGAGTTTTCTCTTCCGGTAAATCATCTATGGACTGCTGCAAATAGCCTATACGCATTGCTTTTGTTCTCCACAGTTCACCCTCATACGGTTCTTCTTCCATCAGCATTTTCAACCATGTGGACTTTCCACATCCATTCGGTCCCACGAGTGCAACTCTTTCACCTTGCTTAATGGTGAATGAAGCATCTTTCCAAAGTGTGTGACTTCCGAAAGTTTTAGTGACGGACTTGGATTCAATCACTCGGTTTCCTTGCTTACGGTTTGCTTCAATCGAAAATGACACTGCTTTCTCTTCTGTTGGACGATTGAGCTCGGCTTTTGCTTTTTCTCCTTCAAGCCTCTTACGTTTCGAACGGATTTGAGTATCCATCCTTTTTGCTTTTACCCGATAATGTTCTTTATATCCTTCTTGCTTGGTCGATTGTGAATGAGCTTTTGCAGACCAATTTTGAAGAGAAGAAATCTGTTCATCAATCTGGGCAATTTTTTTCTGTTGCACCTCAAATAGATGAGTTTGTGCTTTTCGTCTCTCATCTTTTAGAGTGCAATAAACCGAATAATTCCCTTCATATGCTTTGACACCTTGATGTTCCACTTCCCAAATCCCATCAGCCACTTCATCCAGGAAATGCCTGTCGTGTGAAACGACCATAACAGTCCCCTTGAAACGCTTAACTTGTGCTATTAATTCATGTAAGCTCTGCTGATCCAAATGATTTGTCGGTTCATCTAAAATCAGTATCTGAACTTGATTTGAAAAAGCTTGCACTAGCCTCTGTTTCATTTGTTCACCACCGCTCATTAATTCATATGAGCGACCTTTTGGAACTTGCCATTTATGCAATTCCCTCTTTTGAGCAGGGGAAAATTCTTGTGGTTCAGATACTTGCTGTTTAAAATAATGCATCGACGGTATGCCACCGAACCACTGAATAAACCCTTCACTTGGTTCCTTTTCGTTCGCAAGGACTGACAGCAAAGTTGATTTTCCTTCGCCATTTGCGCCGACAATTCCAATGCATCCCCCTTGTCTGATGTCCATCGTCACATCTTTCAAGATTGTTTTACTTCCAAATTGAATCGATACGTTCTGTAATTTTCCTAGTAAGGTCATCATGATCCCTCCAATTTCGGAGAAATAAAAAAATCCTCCGTTTTTGTACGGAAGGATTCACTGATCATTTATAGTCATCACAAAAAAGCTCTTTATGTACAAAAAGAGTTACGATGATGGGATAAATGGGCAGACGAATCCAATTTCCGTTTTGCAAAAATGTTCATTTGCATAGAAATCAGATTAGATATCCATCAGTCACCCATCGTCCCTTCATACTTAGTAACAAAATTATACCATATTACTTTTCAATTGACGCGCAATTTCGTCCATTTCACCATCACTTATTTCAATAACAGGTTCCACCACTTTGAAGCCATCTTCTGAAAACCTCGGTATGATATGAAAATGAACATGCGGAACTTCCATACACGCTCCATTGTTTTGCATAATCGTTACACTCTCTGCAGGATAACATTCCCTTATGGATTTCATGACATTTTGACAAAGAGACATAACCACCGTATTTTCTTCTATTGTCATGTCTGTTAAATCCGGCACATGACGTTTTGGCAAAACCAACACATGGCCTTTCTGAATGGGGTCAATATCCAAAAATGCAATGGCTCCCTCTGTTTCCTTTACCACTCTCGCTGGCAGCTCACCTTTTATGATGCGGCAAAAAATACAGTTCATTGACTACTCACCTCGTTTTGCACTTTTTTCGTCAATCCTTTAAACACCAATTCATATGAATGTGTAATGCATTCCTTGAAAAGTGCATCCGGCAAAGTACCATTTAAAGCTAGAGAATTCCAATGGGTTTTGTTCATGTAGTAGCCTGGCTGGATGTCTTCGAATTCTTCACGAAGCATATCTGCACGTTGTGGTTCACATTTCAATGAAAGGATCGGCGTACCCGATTTATCGTGACCGAACATGGCAAACATTTTCCCGCCAACTAAATAACGCTCTGCATCCCAGTCCTTCTGATAATCAAACTGTGCCCCTTTTTGTGCGGCACACCATGCTTTCAATTCACTCGCTTCCATTTCATTGCCCTTTTTCCGGTAAAAATTCTAAGTGAATGGAATCCGCAATTTTCCGGTAACCGATTTCCTGATAAATTTTGTTGGACGTCGGGTTCAACATATCTGTATATAGTACACAGAAGTCATATGTTTTGAGCAACTCTTCACTTCCAGCAGCAACCATCGTCCGCGCATAGCCTTTTTTTCTTTCCTCTTGAGGAGTAAAAACAAATGATACGGTAACCCCTCGATCTGAAGGACGTGCTTTTTTCATCATTGATACGACTTTCCCGTTGTCTTCCCATAAGAATACTTCCTGATCCTCAAGAAACTGTATGACGCGCTCATTAATCACTTCAGGTGGGGAGCTTTTAAGTCCCGTATCCTGTTCGAACACTTTATACCAAGTTGCCAGTAATGGTGCTTCGTCTTTTCTCGCATAGCGCCAAGATCCCGAACTTTTTTCGAGTGATTGTTCGACTTTATCCAGACGGTACAAGCCTTGATCCATCACTAATCGGGCTTTACTTTTCGTCAGCTCCTGCCATTTTTCAGAAAAAGCATTTACGACACGCTTCACTCCGACAGCCGACGGAACTGGAATTTTTCTATTAGAAATCTCTTGCGCCGCAAATGACAAAATATCAGCCATTTTTGTTTCATCAATCACAATAATATTCAGTGGATGAGGGGGCGTCATTTGAAAGAGAGCCACGACTTGATCATCCTCTTCGACCGTAGCCATGAATGGATTTTCATAACGACCGGCTTTGATTCCCTGTAGCACACCGTAAAACAAACTGTATAAATCTTCATTTTGCATTAGAAACGGTTTAGCTTTATCCTCAAATTCCTGAGGTTGAATAAACACATTGAATTTCAACCGATTCTATCTCCCTTCGTTTTTAATAGTAGATATTACACAAATTCTCTATAAATGTCACTCTTTTTAGAAAATTTAACAATGTTTGTGAACTAAATGCCAGTCGATTAATAAAATTCGGGAATCGTGTCTCGCCAGCCCGCTATTCCGCTGGAGTGGCGCTGATTACTAAACTATTAATTTTCAAAAGAAGCTATAGGAACAAATGAAAGAGTGCATTTGCGCCTGGCAAGCAAAGGAACGAAGGTTAAAAATGCCACTTCATGTGGGCCCAAGCGTGAGACCCACAAGTATATGGATTTCATACTTGCTGGTTAATGCAAAATATGCCGCTAGCGCAAATGTACGATAAACAAAAAAATCCATCCCCCTAGTCTTGGGAGATGGATAATTCTTTGGTTGTAATTTGTTTGCGTTCAAGTTTTGCGACTAACACAATACTGATTTCATACAACAATATCATCGGAATCAGCACCATGAAATCACTAATAAAGTCTGGTGGTGTCACTGTTGTCGAAATAATCGCCAGTATCACATAAGACCATTTTCGAACCTTTCTCATATTTACTGATGTCAAAACTCCTATGGCTGACAAAAACATTGCGATGATAGGCAGTTCAAAAAGCAGGCCAAGTGGGACTGTCGTCATTAATAAAAAGTGAATATATTCACTTGCTGAAACCATCACTTCAAAATTTACTTCGCCAATATTAATCAAGAATTGATAACTCAAGGGATTCACAACAAAATATCCAAATGAAATACCAACCACAAACAGGACGAGCATGAGTGGAGAGTAAATACCAATAAATCGACTCTCTGTATGATTCAATCCCGGTTTAACGAATTGCCCGATAAAATGAAAGATAAAGGGTAGTGAAAAACCGAGAGACAGTGCACTGGAAATCGACATATAGAATTTCACCACTTCAAGTGGCCCAAGCACAATCAGTTCATTGCCTCTAGTCACTAATGGAAACCATAGGTTGATGGTTGATAATACAACAATGAAGAAAAATAGAAACACGGACACACTTTTAATGATTTGTTTCCGTAAATCCGTTAGATGATCCACAAGGGTGCCTTCATCGCTTTCAATCGCATCTTCATCAACCATTTCAGTTGTTGCGCCTACTTCTTCAACCAATTTCTTGTCCAATGGACTTAGTATTTTCTTGTCGTGGTGTTCGTATGGGTCCATATCTACACCTTCTATACGATTTCAGATTTCTTTTCATCTTTTTTCACTGGCTCGTCGTCATCCATTAGACCTCTTGTCGACTTTTTAAATTCCGAGAATGTCTTCCCTACTGCCGATCCGATTTCTGGTAATTTTTTCGGTCCGAATACGATGAGTACAATGACAAGAATAATGATTAATCCTGGTACTCCTATTGCTCCTAATCCACCCATTTGTATTCCTCCTTTTTTATACGAGTGATCCACCCGATTTACTGTATTTGATAATGCCTTCCGAAGCACGATACGCAAATGCTGCCACCGTACCTGTAGGATTGTATCCTCCGTTGTGTGGGAAGTTACCCGCACCTACAACGAAAAGATTTTCCGCATCCCAATGCTGCAAATAATTATTCACTACACTATTTTCGGGACTGCTACCCATAATTGTCCCACCCGTATTGTGCGTCGTTTGATAGGCGACAATATCGTAATCCGTGATCGGTGTTCGGCTTTCGACTGTTTTTGCACCCATTTCTTTCATGATAACAGCAGACTTTTCCGTAATATATTTATGAAGCGCACGGTCCTGATCGGTAAAATTATATGTCATTTGAAGAAGAGGTACACCGTATGCATCTTTATATTTACTATCCAATGATAGGTAGTTCTCTTTATGTGGCATGGATGCTCCTTGTGCCCCAATGGAAAGAGTACGGGTATAGTTATATATGGACGCTTTCTTGAATTCCGCGCCCCACGTAGGTACATCTTTCTGAATCGGATTTGTTTCAATCGGTCTTGCACCTGATTGAAGGAGAGAGAGGCTCCCACCATGAATGAAATCCAAATCACTATGATCGAAATTGTCGCCATTCAAATCATCAATGCTTATCCCCAGTGCACCTGCCCCCATAAACGTGTTCATTTGTTCTTCAAAGTAACCCGTTGCGCCCGGTAAAATTTGATAGCAATAGTTTTTACCTAATGTTCCACGCCCGGTATCCGGATTATATTGCTCACCAATTTTCGATATCATTAATAATTTTGCATTATTCATGACATAACTTGTTAGAACAACCACTTCAGCTGGCTGAATAAACTCTTCACCCGACAACGTGTTCAAATACCTGACGCCAGTAACTTTATTTCCGCTCTTGATGACTTCCACTACATTGGCTTCAAAGCGTGCTTCAAAATTCCCCGTTTTTTTTGCCGTTGGAACGACCGTAACTTCAGGAGATGACTTTGCCCCATATTCACAACCAAAACGTTCACAAAAACCACAGTATTGACAGGCATTGATCGTTTGTCCATCCTGATTTGTATAAGCTTCTGACAAATTTGCTGACGGTAGCATAAATGGTGTATAGCCAAGTTTGGACGTTGCCGTTTCAAATTTTTGCAATATTGGTGTCTTCTTCATCGGTGGCGTTGGAAATGGGTTTGACCGTTTGCCTGCAAATGGATTTTTTTCTTCACCTGAGATTCCGGCGGTTTCTTCAAACTTGTAAAAGTAGGGTTCCAACTCATCATATGTAATACCCCAATCTTGAAGTAAATAGTCTGAAGACAACTTTTTGGGACCATATTTTTTTTCTGTTAGTGTCTTTATTTGGAAGTCGTAAGGAAGAAAACGCCATGTATGTCCATTCCAGTGTGTACCCGCGCCTCCAAGTCCCTCCCCTAAAAGAAATGAACCTAATTGTCGCATCGGAAGTGCTTGCATCCCACGGTTATTCCGAATGGTTATCGTTTCTTTTGATAGATTCTGTATGAGTTCGTACCTTATTGCATATCTATATTCGTCATGCACTTTCATATAATCTTCAGTACTTCGTTCTTTTCCGCGCTCCAAGCCTACTACTTTCAAGCCTGCCTTTGCACATTCGGCTGCTATGATTCCCCCTAACCATCCAACTCCTACAGTCACGACGTCTACTTTCGGTAAAGTTGTTACCATTTAATTCCCCCCTGTCCTAGTGCTTCCCACTTAAAGATTGTGGTTCGATTTTTTGGAATTCCGCTTTGTCGATTACATTGATATAAGCCATTTGGTGGCCAGGAAACTCTTTCATTCTCCAACCGTCCATATTATTATTCCCACGATACATAGGGTCTGAATAAGCACCTTCCAGTGTTGCAGTCCGAAGCAGACGGAAGAAAAATGCAGATGTTGTTCCTTCCATTTTTATTTCGTCCTTTTGAATTGCTGTCAATATTTCATCCATTTGTGCACCTTCTAGATCCGAAAATCCTTTATCGAATCTGCTCGACGACTCGGCTTCCATTTTTGCAATACCTTGTCTAAAGATTTCAGCACGCGTCAGACGACTTTGATATCCCTGGGTAGGCGCACCAATAGCAAATGGTCCTTGCATGTATTCCTTAGAGTTACTGCCATACTGCCCTGCTAATTGACTGTCGATAAAATACGGTACCCCAAGCTCAATAGCACCAGGACCTAAATCGTCTTTCGGAAAAATCCGTTCAGTTGCGTTGGCCAGTACTTGAAACTCTCGCTCGCTTGTAAAAAACATTAGACCTTTATCCGACGTTCCCGTTTCCGTGTGACCTCCATGCTTGGTTTCAGTTGGCGTAGTCGTTGCATTTTTTGAATTGTAGCCAATCAAACCACCAAGAATTCCCCCTCCAATAAGTGCACCAGTTGCCACCCCTGAAGTTTTCAGGAAATCACGTCTAGAAAACTTCTTCACTCTCTTCGCCATGCCTTCACTCTCCTTCTTTTAATTAGACTGTCGAAATTTTTGATAGTATGTTAAATTAGCAGTTTTGAATAAATATGCCAATATTCATATAACGAATATTATGAATTATTCATTCGGAATACAGGAGGATTACTTATACACACAAATTTAACGTTAAAAGGAATCCCTACCTTATTGAGATGGAAAGTTGACAGTCTGAATGTTGTGTATGCATACGATACTACCACCGCAGATTATGAACTCTCTTAAATATACAATGTCCAAATTGAGGAAGATTTAAACCTTTTCCAAGTGGTGGATATACCTTCATGGAAAGTGGCGTTTACGGATGAAATAACAGCCATCCAGCATCTCGTGGATTTTTATAGATCAACAGCTCTACTACTATTAAGTATTTTCATTCTCATCCCTGGAATTTTTCTCTACTTCTTTCAAGATAATATGTGGGTTCTTATTAGCGGAGTCTCCTATACGTTGCATCTTATTACGAAGTTCGCCTTATCGTTTACTCGACGTTAAAAACATCATAATAAAAAGTGAATCATCCTTAACTGGATGATTCACTCTTTTTTATGTCCTCTATTTGTTGTAGCCATTGTTCCACTTCATTTGGTGTTTTCAGTGTTATGACGTCTGTCTGGACTTTGGCTAGAACAGCGAGCATCTCTGGACGTGCATCTTTTGGGTAACGCCAAATCCACCGGGCAAACTCCCAATCTATTTTTTCCGGACAATCTTTCCCCATATCCGGTCGTGTTGTCCCTCGATATATCCACGCACGTTTACATGCGCGATAGAGACATACGACATTCGAGAAATCAAGATAGATAATAAGGTCTGCATACTGCGCACGTAATTCGATGGTGGAGTCATAATTTCCATCAATGATCCACTCGGGTTTCGCTAATTCCTTCTTTACTCTTTCCATAAATTCAGGACGTGGTGAAGGTTTCCATCCTGGTTGCCAAAACATCGCATCCAAATGCACGACAGGCAAACCCAGCCTTTCACCCAATTGGCGAGATAACGTGGATTTCCCAGCTCCTCCCGATCCCACAATCAAGATTTTTCTATGCTTAAGCTGCGTCTTCTTCAAATGAACAGACTCCAATCGTATTGCCATCAATATCTTTAAAGATAGAATTCTACGTTTCCTCCAGTTTGTACAAGTGTTGCATCGACTCCTGCGTCTAACATGAAATGATGGGTAGCATGGATATCCGTTGTATAGAGATTGAACCATTCATGTTCTTCAGGTTTACTCGAACCCATTTGTGGATTTCTCACGAGCGTAAAAGCTGTTTCTCCATTTCCGACGTCCATTGCTGCATAACCATTTTCCTCATCATGCCATCGCAATTTAAATCCACACTTCTCTTCAAACCATTCGATTGAGCGTTTTGTGTCTTGCACAGGTAAAAAAACGGTGTCAATTCTTTTGAACATAGCCGACTCTCCTTTACCACACATATTTAGTAGCTTTATTCTATCAACTTATAATATGTTGTGCCAGCGCATTTTCCACACTATTCGCAAAACTGTCGCCCGCTCCCCAATCAAATCTAAAAAACGGACTTTCAGAACTTCCGGATGCCACGGCATGCACTTTCGTTGCGTCACCGAAATTATCAATGGTTACCGTCATGGAAGAGCGATTACTCGTTCGCATGAAGAATTTTTCCAGAACAAATACCACAACTTGATGATCTCCAGAAACGCGTTCATAGTAATCTACTAATTTTCCCGAAATACTTCCTCCGATCACCCCATTATGAATTTTGTTCATTGCCTCAACGGGACTGATATTTATATCGAATTCTCTTACACTCATTTCCAAATCCCCCTTTAACTTGTTATACGTTTACGGAGAATGAAAGGTTTCTATCCAATTTCAAAGAAAACAATAAAAAAGGAGATTCCCTTTTAAAGAGAATCTCCCGTCTGTATTATTCAAGTTCCAGCTGTTTCGTTTCTTTCCCCAGTAAAACAACTGCCAACACACCAATAACGATTGCAATACAGAAAATGCCGAACACCCAACCGATATCGTAGCCTCTTGTAATAAGCGTCCCTACCAATAATGGTCCTAAAATCCCGCCAATTCGTCCTACAGCAGCCGCCATACCGGTACCAGTTGCTCGAATAACAGTAGGATATTGTTCAGGTGTATACGCGTATAAAGCACCCCATGCACCTAAATTAAAGAACGACAAGAACGCGCCAGATACAATCAATAACATCGTAGTATCCGCATTCCCAAATATAAATGCGCTGGTAGCTGTGCCTAGTAAGTAAGTGACTAACACGAATTTACGACCTGCTTTTTCAATTAACCATGCTGCAGTAAAATATCCTGGTAATTGTGCAATAGTCATGATCAGCACGTACTCGAAACTTTTAATCAACGTAAAGCCTTTCATTACCATGACACTCGGCAACCACAGGAACATTCCGTAATATGAAAACACAACAGTAAACCATAAGATCCACAACATCAACGTTGGCCTTGCATAAGTTTTAGACCATACCGCTTTAATATTTTGAGCATATGTGCTCTCCCGAACTCGTTTTGCCGTAAATTGCGGAGAGTCCGGTAAGTTCAATCGTAGATAAATTGCATATATTGCTGGCAAAGCAGTAATGATTAAGGCAACTCTCCAGCCATGGACTGGAATAACGAAATAAGAAATAACTGCTGCAATCAGCCATCCAGCTGCCCAGAAACTCTCCAACAATACCACGACTCGACCACGTTCTTTTGCTTCCACGCTTTCAGATACTAATGTAGATGCAACAGGCAGTTCCCCACCTAAACCCATTCCCACAAAAAATCTGAATATCAAAAAGATTGCCAGGGAAGCAGAAAATGCAGACAATCCACTCGCCACTGAAAATAGAACAAGTGTCATGATAAAAATATTCTTCCGTCCAACCCGATCAGCGAATATCCCAAACACAAAGGCCCCCACTGCCATTCCGATGGAGTTAACACTTCCTATCCATCCCATTTGTTCAGGAGTTAGAGCCCATTCATTCGCGAGTGCTACTATAACGAAAGATAAAATTCCTACGTCCATCGCATCGAACATCCACCCAAGACCGGCAATTCCCAATAATTTATTGCGGGAAATCGGTTTATTCTCTTTTTCTGTTATTGTCTTCATGTGAGGTCTCCTTGTCTTTACACTTGTCATCATCTATCTTTACACATCAGTATAGTTCTATAAACGCAATTCTACAACTCTGAAAATCTAAAAAATTTTAGCGCTTATCTACCTCTTTGAATGTTCTATCGGTCTCAGTCTGACCTTTTGGCATTTACGTCATACAAAAAAGAGCGAAATGACTTTTGTCATTTCGCTCCTCATATCTGGGTTAATTGTATGAGATATGTTTCCTATACGTAACTTCATTATAAAAAATTAGGTTAACCATGATAAAAATTTATACCTGGTCTTGTAATTCAATTAGTTTTTCGACAAATACAGTCAGCCGATTTTCAACATCTTCTTTTGTGCCGTAACGGATAATTTGTTCTTCGTTCAAACCTTCAATAAACATTTGATTATGGCTGACGGCGCAATTCAGGACTTGAATCATCTGTTCACTTCTCAATTTGCGGATTAAATCAGCGTTCTGTCCACAATAGCCCAGTTCAAAACCATTTGCTATCGATTGTAATGTTTCCCTACATTCATGAAAACGGTGTTTACCATACCGTTCTGTATGCGCAAGTTCCACAAATAATGTTTCATATAGGTTCATAAAGTTTGCTGCCATTACTTCACCTATATATAAGAAAGGTAAGGGGTCAATGATCCGAAATTGTCCATTATCCACTAACCAGTTTTCTGGTGATGCATCTTGATTTGTTAGTACGGGTGAACCAATCTCTATTAAACGATTTTCACATATTCGTAGAATTGCCTCTTTAATTTCAGGTTTATTAAAGATTGGTCTCTTTGTTAATAAATCCATGTAGTCGTCTATTATTTCCTTGCTTTCAGCTGTAACGAATTCATGGAAATCGCCTAAAAAATGACCGTGCAGACCACTTTCTTCATTCCAATCAAAAAAACCAAACCCTTCGAGACCATGGTTTACTTGCTCCAGTTTACGATATAATTTTCCGAATTCGGATCCTAATTTTTGGGCATCTTCTCTATTTAAGTCATGTAAATCCACATGACTTCCAGCAAAAGATTCTATCGTATACGTCAAATCTTCCGAAACATGATAAACAAACTTCTCTGGAGCTGCTCCAGGTACTACCTGATTCACCCAACTATAGTATTGTTCCGTCCCTCCATACTCTGCTAGTAACGCATTTGCATCGTAGGCAACTTCTTTTTTATATGCAATTTTCTTTGGAATCCGAAGAACCATCGATTTATGTTGCGGGGAGGTTAGTTGCCATGCTTGATGCCATGCTCCTTCCCCTAAGTATGACACTTGTGAATTTACATACTGTGCATGTTTTATTGCTTTTTCCTGAATCATTATGTTAACTCCTTCAAATATTGACCAATTTTTAGCCAGTCCTCTGCCACTTGTTCTCTTAAAGATGGTCTGTAAAACACCGAAGCGGGATGAAAAGTGGGGACAATCACATAAGTTTTTGATGTTAAACTATACTGTTCATCCTCTAAATTTTTTAAATACTGAATGGGTTGTGTTAATTTTCGACCATGTAGTTCGGTGACCCTCGCATTCTTCCCCAACAGTCGTTGCAAGCCGATTGTTCCAAGTGTAACAATTAATTTTGGCTGTAAATGATGAATTTCATAATCCAACAATGGTGCATGTGCCAGTATTTCAGCAGGCTTGGGTGCACGGTTATACGTTCTTTTTACGATTGTGCCATCGCGTTCTTTTTTTGTGCCCCATTTGTAAGGTCGGCTTCTAACAGGGCTGGTCATATAGACATTTTCTCGTTCTAAACCGATACTGTTCAGCGATTGCATGAGCTCATTGCCCGCACGCCCGATAAATGGAATCCCCGTTTCTATCTCATTCTCGCCTGGCGCCTCACCAATCAATAGTAGCTTGGGTGAGGTACTCCCTTGACTACGGACAAATCCTTGTACGGCGTATCCTTCTATACGCTTCTTGCCTAATTCCACCAATTCATCTGGGATGGAAAACATGTCAATTCACCACTTTCAAAAAAAGTCCTCCGCCATTTTTTTGGCGCAAGACTCTATTTATTCTGGCTGGACCACTCTTTTTGACATGTGACGATTTCGCCACTCATACCAAATGACTACGAGAATGAAGAGGGAATAGCCACACATCCAACCCGCAATCACATCCGTACCATAATGGTTGTTACCCGCAATGCGTGATAAACCAACAAGTAAAGTAAAGGTAACTGCACTAAGCCAGATTCCGATACGCCATTTAGTGGATGCTCGATTTTCAGTTAAAAAATATGCATATGTAAAAATGTACAGTAAGCCCACCATGGCATGATTGGATGGAAAACTGAAACTCGTTAATTGATGCGGAATATCAGGACGAGCCCGTTGCACCCATTCTTTTATTGCGAGATTTATAATATTTCCTCCACCAACGGCAAATAGAACAAACAACATTCCGCGATAGTTTCGGCTTTTAAATGCGAGGTAGACAATCAAAAGAACGGCTGCTGAGACAATCCAGATTGGCTCCCCAAAGTAATGAAAGAATCGAATATATTCGTTTCCGATCAGTGCTTCTCCTATTGCTTCATCAAATTCAACCATTTCATCGTGAGTAAAACTGAAAAACAGCGTGATGAAGCCAATAAAGGTCACAAACGCCAAAGGATAAAACCATTTTTTCACAACATTCACGCTCCTTATTAAAAGTTATTCTATCATATTCCTACAACTCTTTTCCCATTAATAGGTTGTTGGTCTAAGTCTTTCGATTGAAATTAAGCCTATTTCGTTTAATCTTTGTTGAGAGTGGTAAAGTACTATTGTGTCAGAATAAACGATTTGAAAGGAGATTTTAAAATGAGTGTAACCTATAAAGAGTATTTAACAGATGATGAAGCGATTCGTGGTATTCAGGAGATTAAAGCTAAAGGCGTACATGAGGACGATATCTACGTACTTACTCATGAAAATCATCGTACAAATCAAGTAGCTGATATGGCAGATGCGAATACTGTCGGCGTTGCAGAACAAGGGTTAGGTACATCCCTTGCAAATGTTTTCCGCAAAAAAGGTGACGAACTTCGTGCGCAATTCGAAGAACTCGGTTTTAGTCAACCGGAAGCAGAACAACTAGAAGAAAAATTAGATGAACACAAAGTGGTTGTTGTAGTCAAAAACACACCTGCTGGATTTACTTATTAAGACCCCTTAACTTTGTAGAAAATCTATATTTTAAAATCAATATTAATAAAACAGCCTTTCCGAGAATCATATCTCGGAAAGGCTGTTTTTTACATTTCTTGTGCGGTATCTAGTACTTCTTGAGGCACCACTATCTTTTTAACACCATTGTAATTACTAAAAGTGGATTTCATATCTTGATACAAGGTCATTTCTTCCCCATCTACCGCCATTGTCATGTCCATCACTACATTTAATGCTGTTGTATTAAATGTTTCTTTATCGATATGGATTTCGTAGTCAACTTTTTTGATATTTAATTCTTTCAGCATTTCCTGTTCATCCGCACCCAGCTCCGGCATGGTTTCTGCTAACTGTTTTTGGATCAATTCATTAAACTTTTCCCCAGCCGCAGACAATTTCAAAACGTATTCTTTATCATCTTGATTGAATGTGAAGTCATCCATGAACGCCTCTAAATCCTTCAGCTGTTGAGATGGATCAGCTTGCTTTTGTGAAATGGAAATCATTTGTTCGTACACATCTTTCGGCAACTTCATCCATTGCTGTGACATGTTATCGTGTGTAAAGAATCCATCTGCAGTCATAAAACTTTCCATTTCCATTTCTTGTGGCTGTCCTGATGACTCTTCACCTGGAATCGTCGTCGACGTAGTGCCCTTTTGATGCATGCTCAAAGGATCGACAATCAAATCCATTGTCATTTTTGAAGTTGAATCCATTGCTACATCTTGAGCTGGAACTTCAACTTTTTGGACCATATCAAGATCTGCACTAAGGCTTTCAATAGATTCTGATTGTGCTAATGACTTTTCAAATACTTGTTTAAGTGTTAAATCACTTGTGTTTTCTTCTGACGTTTTGGAAGTTGGAGTTGCTGATGTGTTACATGCAACTAAACTTAGCGCTAATGCACTAGTAGCCATAAGTGTCATCCACTTTTTCATGTTGTCGCCACCTTTACCTCAATTTTCTTTCTACTTATAATACGAGTGTATCGCGAAAAGGTTTCAATTGGAAATCTTTTTTGAGTTGAAGGGAATTTTTTCCTTTTGTTGAATATGTATTTTAAGGAGTGATCTCAATGAAGGATTTGGAAAAAGAATACCCGATTTTGAAAAAAGACCGACAATATCGCATGCAAAAACAGAATGAAAAAAGAGGAGTTCTAAAATGGCTGACTGTATTCTTAAACGTGATATTGAAAGTAATTATTAGATAATGGATTTGTTAACTTTTAATGCGAATTAGAGGGAATCGGCTCCCTTATCATCTACAATTAGTCTCTGCTTGATATTGAAGATTTTTCACAAAAACGAAAAAGTACTGCGAATAGCAAGCCGCAAGAAAGAATATGGTCAAAGGTAGTTTGACCATATTCTTTGCGACGAGTAACCGCAGGAGCGGCACTTTCGAAGTGTGAGTCAACAAATATGTGGTTTTCATACTTGTTGGCTTATGCGGAACATGCGGCAAGCGCAAAAGTACGATAAATAAGTACCTTGTTAAACTTCCACCACTCATCAATCCATACAAAAAAAGCCTACCGATATATATCGGTAGGCTTTAAAATGTGCATTAACGTACGCCACGCATAAACTTCTCGATCATTGGTGAAGAAATATATAACACTAAACCGATTATCAATGCAACAGCCCCGATGACACCGAAATAGACGATTTCAGTTTCAGGATTGTAGAATTTCACGACTTGCGCATTGATTGCTTGAGCGGCAGCACTCGTTAAGAACCATAAGCTCATTGTTTGTGCAGCGAATGCTGCTGGCGCAAGCTTCGTAGTTGCTGATATTCCGACTGGAGAAAGAAGTAATTCCCCAAGTACTACTAAGAAGAAACTTAATACTAGCCACCATGGACTAACCAAAGTTTCAGTTCCATTCATGTAAGCAGGGATAATCATCACTAAGAATGACATACTCGCAAAGAATAAACCAAGGGCAAATTTCTTAGGTGTTGACGGTTGTTTAACACCAAGACGAACCCATAACCATGCAAATAACGGTGCAAACCCAATAACGAATAATGGATTTAACGATTGGAACCAAGCTGGGTTAATTTCCCATGACCCAAGCACTAAGTTAGTTCGCTCATCTGCATATTGAGCTAGGATGATTGACCCTTGCTCTTGAATTGCCCAGAATACCATCGCCGAGATGAATAATGGAATGTACGCAAGAACACGAGATTTTTCATCTGCGTTCGTTTTTGAACTACGATACATTACGATAAAGAAAATCGTAGGAATGACGATACCCAAGATGGAAACGATCATCGTAAAGACATCGATTGTCATGATACCGTTTTCAATCAATATATAACCAATAATCAAGATGGCAACTAATGCAATCGAAATACGCGTGAATACAGTTTTACGCTCACCTTTAGTCATTGGATTCGGAACATGAGATCCTGCAAGTCCAAGAAATTTCTTTTTCGTAGCAACGAATACAACTAATCCAAGGAACATACCAATTGATGCAAGTCCAAATCCTAAATGGAAGTTATATTCCAATCCGATAGTACCTACAATTAATGGCGCAATGAATGCACCCATGTTGATACCCATGTAGAAGATACTGAATCCAGAGTCACGACGAACGTCGTTTTCCGAATACAAATCTCCCACGATGCTAGAGATATTAGGTTTCAATAAACCTGTACCAATAATGATTAAGCCCATTGAAATGAATAGTGTCGTGATTCCGCCTGGTAATGCCAAGACTGCATGTCCTAACATGATGGCTACCCCACCGTAGAATACGGTTTTGGTTGTACCGAATAGACGGTCAGCAATCCAGCCCCCGATAATCCCCGACATGTATACGAGTGATCCATATACCGCCATAATCGAGTTCGCTGTCGATCTGTCCAAACCAAGTCCACCTTGGTTTAGTTCATAGTACATATAGTAGAGCAGGATTGCGCGCATTCCGTAGTAGGAGAAACGCTCCCAAAACTCTGTAAAGAATAAGCTTAATAAGCCTTTTGGATGTCCAAAGAATCCTTTTTGAGGAACCGACTGGACGATTTCTTGTTTTGTCGCCATTCTTTTCCCTACTTTCTTTTTAATAATTACACATACGTTTTTGTAAATGAATGTGCAAAATATACTGATAATAAAGGTCCGATTGATTTATCAGTAAAAGACAACTTATACATTTTAACGTCCCCTCTTTAAATTGTCAAAAAACATTCGGAACTTGAAATACTTTGATTTCCTTCGAGTTCTGAAGTTTTTTATCGTGTTTAGGACCATTTTCCGTTATAATTGCCAGTATTAAAAATACCAAGGAGAACTTATATGATTAGGAAATTCTTTTCTTATTATCGCCCCCATAAACGACTATTTATTATCGACTTCACCAGTGCCATAATCGTGGCTATATTAGAGCTTGCATTTCCACTGGCAGTCCAGTGGTTCATTGACCAATTATTGCCTACAGGGGAATGGGGTACGATTGTAACCGTAAGCGTCCTCCTGCTGGCCGTTTATTTACTCAGTACCTTACTGAATTTTATCGTCAGTTATTTAGGCCACAAGCTTGGAATCAATATTGAAACGGACATGCGTGAACAACTGTTTACCCATGTACAACGCCAATCCTTTCGCTTTTTCGATAATACCAAAACGGGACATGTAATGAGTCGTATCACAAATGATTTATTCGATATTGGCGAACTGGCCCATCATGGACCTGAAGATTTCTTTATCGCCATCATGACGTTTATCGGTGCATTTCTCATTATGTACAACATCAATCCTGAGCTTGCAATCATCGCTATTATTATGATTCCATTCTTGATTGTTTTGGTTACATTCAGCAATATCAAAATGAATCAAGCATGGAAGAACATGTACATCAAAATTGCCGATGTAAATGGTCGTGTTGAAGACAGTGTTTCAGGTGTTAGGGTGGTTCAATCTTTCACAAATGAAGAATTTGAAATTAACAGATTCAAACATGATAATGGGCAATTTAGACTAGCTAAACTTGTCGCTTACAAAGTAATGGCTGGAACGCATTCCAGCATTTACATGATGACGCGTCTAATGACTTTGATCGTATTGGTCGTAGGTGCATGGTTCACAGTCAATGGAAAATTATCATATGGAGAACTTGTCAGCTTTGTCCTCTTTATAAATGTACTAATTAAACCTGTGGATAAAATCAGTGCATTGCTTGAGCTTTATCCAAAAGGAATGGCCGGATTCAGACGTTTCCTGGATTTAATCGAACAGGAACCGGAAATTAATGATCGTCCAAATGCAAAACATGTGAATCATTTGCAGGGCAATATTTCGTTTAATCATGTCCATTTCAACTACGATCAACATCAACAAGTACTTTCAGATATCAACCTAACAGTTAAAGCTGGAGAAACCGTGGCATTTGTCGGTCCTTCTGGGGCAGGTAAAACGACGATTTGTTCATTGATCCCCCGTTTTTACGAGGTCACGGAAGGTTCCATCACAATCGATGGACTTGATATTCGTGATATGAGTAAGCAATCATTGCGCTCACAAATTGGAATCGTACAACAGGATGTGTTTCTGTTTACTGGGACGGTCCGAGAAAACATTGCCTATGGAAAAAAAGATGCCTCAGAGGAAGAAATAATGGAGGCAGCAAAGAAAGCTCATTTACAAGAATTCATTTCCGAGTTGCCAGATGGTTACGAGACCCAAATCGGGGAACGAGGCTTGAAACTATCAGGTGGACAAAAACAACGTTTAGCCATCGCTCGTATGTTCCTGAAAAACCCACCGATTCTCATATTAGATGAAGCAACATCGGCACTTGATACGGAGACGGAAAAAATTATCCAGGCAGCTTTAAGTGAACTGGCTGAAAATCGCACAACGCTTATTATTGCTCATCGCTTTGCAACTATACGTGATGCAGATCGTGTAATAGTCGTAACGAAAGAAGGTATTGCCGAAGAAGGTTCGTATACGGAATTAGTAGAAGCAGATGGTCTATTTGCAAGATTACACAATATCCAATATCAATAAATAGAAAAGCAAAAACGCATTCCCGGGAAATCGGGAATGCGTTTTTTTACTTATCCAGCACAAAATCATGGTACCGTTCATAATCTGCTTGTTTTAGTTCAACTTTCAATAACGTACCCTCTTCTTCATACTCAGACCCTTGAACAGAGGCTTGTTCGTTTAAATAGGACACCACGTCTCCGCGGTCATATGGTATGAGCATTCGGCACATCTTGTAGTCCGCAAAAATATGCGTGCGAATCAGTTCAATCAATTCATCCAGTCCTGCATTTTCTTTGGCAGAAATCCAGATGTTATTTCCACTCACATGTGGATAATTCACACCTGCTAAGTCGGACTTGTTGTATACCTCAAGCGTCTGAACATTTTCAACTCCAACCGCTTGCAACGTTTCATTTGTAACGTCCATCATGTATCGATACTCATCATTGGACACATCGACTACGTGAAGGAGCAAATCAGCTTCTCGCGCTTCTTCCAAAGTAGAACGGAATGCTTTTACTAAATGTGTTGGCAACTTGCTGACAAATCCTACTGTATCAGTAAGTAAAAACTCTTTTTGATCAGGTAAACGGATTTGACGGACTGACGTTTCAAGTGTTGCAAATAACATATCTTTTTCAAAAACTTGTTTGTCATCGATTTGCCCTGTTTTTGCAAGTAGGCGATTCATGATCGTGGATTTCCCGGCATTCGTATAGCCCACAATTGATACTACAGGGACTTCATTTTTCTTACGTTGTTTTCTTTGCGTTTCGCGTTGGTCTTTTACATGATCTAAGTCGCGACGAAGTTTCGCAATCTGGTCTTCGATTTTTCGGCGGTCGAGTTCAAGTTTTGTTTCCCCGGCCCCACGGTTTTTAAAGCCCCCACCAGTGCCGCCACCTTGACGACCGAGTGATGCCCGCAATCCAACTAAACGTGGAAGCATATATTGAAGCTGCGCTAACTCTACCTGCATTTGTGCTTCTTTAGATTTAGCCCGTCGAGCAAAAATATCCAAAATCAACATGGTGCGGTCAATAACTTTACATTCCAATGCGGATTCCAAGTTACGGATTTGTGATGGTGATAACTCGTCATTGAAAATGACAAGATTAGCATCCGCTTCTTCAAAGAAGGCTTTGATTTCATCGATTTTTCCTTTTCCAACATAGTGCGCCGGATTTACCCGATCCAAGTTTTGCGTCACTTCTCCAACAACTTCTACATTTAATGCTTCTGCTAAGTTGTGTAATTCTTCTAAGCCATATTCAAAATGTTCATCTTTGTTTAAATTGACGCCAACGACAATAGCACGTTCCATTAATTCTTCCATTTGTGAATTCCTCCTCAATATCCTACCGAGAGAAAATCGAAATAATCCTTTTTTTGCCAGTAATAGTAGACAGAAAAAGAGAGCATACGAGTCGCTCTCTTTTTCTGAAAAGTATATTGGTTTTCAAAATGGATAGACCTATCCCGATTAACCTGCACAGTAGCAGTTCTTTGCATTATTTAGTTTCATCGCAAAGTGTTCCATCGGAATTTGTAGTCAATCATTTGGAAAACCTCCGTTCCTTAAAGTACTTATATCGTATCATACTCGTTTAAATAGATACAACTTCTTACAATTGTCGGAAGCCACCTGTGTTTGCTTTCACTGTAACTTCTGCAAATTTCTTCACGTCCGACTCTTTCGTCAGAAGCGTTCCGATCCATCCACCAATAAATCCAAGTGGTACTGATACAAGTGCCGGGTTCGTCAATGGGAAAATCGGGTTTCCTGTAATGATGGCTACACCTTCAACCGGGTTCATTACACTTGGACTAATGGAAACAAGTACTAAAGCAGATATTAGTCCTGTTGCCATGGCGGAAATTGCACCTGCTGTATTGAATTTTTTCCAGAAAATCGTATAGACGATAACTGGTAAGTTGGCACTGGCAGCAATACAAAAGGCGAGCGACACAAGAAACGCCACATTCAAGCTTTGAGCGAACAATGCCAAAATGATGGAGAATACAGCCACACCCAATGAAGCGAACCGAGCAGCCATCATCTGTTGTCTGTCTGTAGCTTTACCTTTTTTAATGATTTGCCCATAAATATCATGTGCAAATGCGGAGGCACCTGATAATACAAGCCCTGCAACCACTGCTAAAATCGTCGCAAATGCAACTGCCGAGACAAAGGACATCAGGAAATCTCCACCTAATTCTTGAGCTAAAAGAGGAGCAGCCATATTTCCTGCAGGATTGGTTGACACGATGAGATCTTGTCCAACAAACGCAGCTGCACCAAATCCTAAGAAGATGGTCATGACATAGAAAATACCGACAATCCAAGTTGCCCCACATAACCGAACTGCGCGCCGTTTTTGCGTCACGCACTGTAAAGAAGCGCATTAGGATATGAGGCAATCCCGCTGTTCCAAATACAAGCGCAATCATCAGGGATAGTGTATCCAGTGGCATTTTGTATTTAACTCCCGGATTCAAATAATCTGCTCCATGAGGAGTTGCGGTTTTCATTGATGTAAACATTTCAAAAATATTGAAATTGAATTCCTTCAATACAAGGAACGAAATTATGATAGTACCTGCCATGAGGAGAACAGCCTTAATAATCTGTACCCAACTGGTCGCAGTCATACCTCCAAATAATACGTAAACCGTCATCATGATTCCTACTAGTAGAACAGCAATCCAATACGGTATATCAAAAAGCAATTGAATCAGTGCCCCTGCACCCACCAGTTGGGCAATCATATAGAAAATAACAATGGTAATGGAGCTGATTGCCGCACCAGCACGAACTTTCTTCGCGTTAAATCTCGAATTGATCATATCGGCAAGCGTATACTTTCCAAGATTACGCAACGGTTCCGCAACGATAAACAGAACCACTAAATAAGCCACCAAGTAACCGATGGAGAACAGGAAGCCGTCAAAACCGTATAATGCGATTGCCCCGGCTATTCCTAAAAAGGATGCTGCGGATAGGTAATCTCCTGCAATCGCAAGACCGTTCTGCCAACCTGACAAACCTCCACCAGCTGTATAAAATTCACTTGTTGTATTTGTTTTCTTGGCTGCGAAGTATGTAACCACCAACGTCATCCCCACGATAATTAAAAATAAGATAACTACGATCGGATTCATTGGTTATCCTCCTCCTCGTAATTAAATTCTTTTAGTGTTTCATTAGCCATTCGGTCAAATTCAGCCGATTTTTTCATGTAAACGGTTACAAGAGTCCACGTCATGATGAATAATCCAAGAGCATATATCCAACTCCATGAAATATCACCAATAAATGAGGCATTTAAAACATCAGAATACGAAATAATAATAGGAAATAAAATATAAAGGCCTAAAAATAATAGTGTACTAGGAATCAGAAATGCTTTTTTCTTTTTTAAGAGATTACGAAAACCGGGAGACTCTTCAATTTTTTCAAAATCGGGTAATGATTTGCGCTTAATTTTCGTTGAATTTCGCTTTGATGCTACTACCAATTGAAACACCCCTTTTCTTTGTTTTAATTTTCAGAATACAATTAAAATTAAAACAATATTAGAATAGAATGTCAATCTATTTCATTCGGATTTCGAAGAGTACGAGAGATTGAGATTGCAGAAAAAAACACATGCACTGAAAGCATGTGTTTCGGAAGAAATATTAATTAATTTCTACATGCGAGAGACGCTCTTTCTCCTGAGTGCTTTTCAGGAAAACTAAATCGGTGTTAACTAAAGTTATTGTGTCATTTGACGTTTCAATCCCCAGAAGGCTTCCCCACTTTTTCACTTGGTTTTGGGGATGTTTTACCAAGAATTCACATCGTGAAATTTGCAACTGTTCATTGTAATCTTTCAGCGTCCCATCTTCCCTCAAACTTTGCATACGCTCTTCAAAAGATTCATTCCACTCGATAAAAAATGGAAGGGGCAATTCATCCGAAACGGTCTGTTCAATAAAAAGCATTCTCCATTTCCGTATAAACCCTGTAGATGTCTCACGTTCAGCATTCAATACGCCAGATGTAGTCCATCCTTCATTTTTCAACCTTCTATTGAGTGCTTCTATATTTTCAGTACGGAAACAAATCGTTCCCCATCCTTCACCATTCTCTAAATCGTGCAGTAGTAGTTTTGTAAGAGGGTGATTCGCCTGTTTGGCAATGTCCATCTGTTCCACTGACAAATATTCTATGTAACCATTTCTTGTATAGGTTAAGGCATTTACTGTTCCCCAACTTTTGTGTCGTCCCCCGATAGAAGTTCCTTTGTTATTTCGAACATGCTCTTTTGGGCTTTGCTTGCTAAAAAATACGACATGGTCCAGTTCAATCATTTTCTGAGCTCCTTTCTATACTATTTCATATTATAGACAAGAAATATAATAACTTCATTACCTCAAAAGGTTTAAAGGGTCAAAAAAATCCCACAACATATGTTGTGGGATTGAGATTTATTTATCTTGTTTCAATAGTACAAGTGTTTCATCAAACTCACGTTCAATTTCTTCATTCTTACGGTACGTGATCAAACTTACAATAACAGCTACGATTAAACATAGGATAAATCCTGGAACAATTTCATAAATTAAGCCTTTAAGGGTTTCATTATTCCCCCAAATAACCACTGTAGTTGCTCCAACGACCATACCTGCTAAAGCGCCCCAAGTAGTAAGCTTTCTCCAGAATAGTGATAGCAAAATAACAGGCCCGAAAGCAGCACCAAAACCAGCCCAAGCATACGCAACTAAATCTAGGATGGTCGTGTTTTGTTCCCATGCAATAAAAATAGCAACAACTGATACAAACAGTACTGCAAGACGTCCTAGCAACACAAAATGCTTATCTGAACCATCTTTGTTAATAACAGCTTTGTACAAATCTTCAATCAAGGCTGAAGAAGTAACGATTAATTGAGAAGAAATCGTGCTCATAACTGCAGCAAGTACAGCTGCCAACATAATACCTGCGATAAATGGATGGAAAATAACTTGTCCTAATGCAATAAAGACTGCCTCAGGGTCACCCAATGTTTCACCAGCATTTTGCTGATAGTAAGCGATTCCAATTAAACCTGTTGCAATGGCTCCAGCCAAACTTAATGCCATCCAACCAATCCCGATACGACGTGCTTGTTTTGTTTCTTTTACAGAACTGATTGCCATAAAGCGAACAATGATATGTGGCTGGCCAAAGTAGCCAAGACCCCAAGCAATAGCAGAAATTACACCTAAGCCTGTTGCTCCTTCAAGCAAGCTCAAACGTGATGGATCAACAGAACGAATGCTTTCTGCTGCGCCGTCGAAGCCGCCCACCATAAATAATCCGATAGTAGGTACCAAAATCAACGCCAAGAACATAATTAGTCCCTGTACAACGTCTGTGTAACTTACTGCAAGGAATCCACCAAACAGTGTATAGGCTATAACTACTGCCGATACAATCAAAAGACCTGTATGATAGTCTAAACCGAATGACTCGTCAAAGAAGACGCCACCCGCTACCATTCCTGATGATACATAGAACGTAAAGAATATCAAAATGATAATACCAGAAACGACACGCAATAAACGTGAAGTATCTTTCAAGCGGTTTTCCAAGAAACTTGGAATTGTAATGGAATCATTCGAAACTTGTGAATAAACACGTAAACGTGGTGCAACTAGTAACCAGTTTAAATAAGCTCCTACTGTTAAACCAACAGCTATCCAAGCTTCTACTAAACCTGTTGCATAGATTGCTCCTGGTAAACCCATCAATAACCAACCTGACATGTCTGCTGCTCCAGCACTTAACGCTGTAACCGCGGGACCTAAAGAACGTCCACCTAACATGTAATCCGTTAAGTTAGCTGTTTTTCGGTATGAATAATAACCGATATAAAGCATTGCAGCCATATAGATAATTATCGCAATTAATTGATATACATAATCAGACATACTTTTTCCTCCTTTGAGATTGTTATGAGTATTTCAAAATTCATCATAACACGCAACTTGCAGAAGAACGAGAATATTTTTTTAGTAAGAATTGTCACTAAACATAGAATTACCAACGTTTTACAGCATTTTTTGTATTTCCCAGGAAATATGTCATATTACACGCTAATACTTTTCTCTTTCGACATTTCACGCAAGAGATACTTTTGAATTTTGCCAGAAGCGGTCATTGGATACGATTCCGTAAACTCAATATAACGCGGAATTTTATGATGCGAAATTTTCCCTTTGCAATACGAACGTATTTCTTCGGCATCAATCGTTTCCCCATCTTTAGCAATAATCCAAGCCATTAATTCTTCACCGTATTTCGGATCTGGCACTCCCACCACTTGTACGTCCTGAACACTTTGATGTTGATATAAAAACTCCTCAATTTCACGAGGGTAAATATTTTCCCCACCACGAATCACCATATCTTTGATCCGACCTGTAATTTCTAGATAGCCTTCATCGTCTAAAATGGCAATATCCCCTGTGTGCAGCCAACCTTCTTCGTCTATTGCTTCACGTGTCGCTTCTTCATTTTTGTAATAACCTTTCATTACAAGATATCCCCGAGCACATAATTCACCAGGCACTCCTGCAGGCAATTCTTCATTGGTTACAGGATCTATAATTTTCACTTCCACGTGAGGATGAGGTTTTCCAACTGTTTTTACACGTTTTTCAATCGCATCATCCGCTTTCGTTTGTGAAATGACAGGCGAACATTCAGTAAGTCCATAACAAATGGTTATTTCGCTTGCCCCCATATCATCAATTACTTTTTTCATTACTTCAATCGGACAAGGTGAACCCGCCATAATGCCTGTTCGCAATGAGGATGTATCAAATTGTTTATATTCTGGATGATTCAACTCAGCAATAAACATCGTCGGAACACCGTGAAGACCTGTACACTTTTCATCCTGTACAGCCTGCAGTACACGTTTTGCGTCAAATTGCTCTACCAGTACCATCGTAGTCCCATGTGTGACAGCCGCAAGCGTTCCCAAAACACAGCCGAAACAATGAAAGAATGGCACTGGAATACATAAGCGGTCCTCTGGTGTTAACTTCATATAATCCCCAATAATTTGGCCATTATTCACAATGTTCATATGTGTCAGCATGACACCTTTTGGAAACCCGGTAGTCCCTGAAGTATATTGAATATTGATCACATCTTCTGTGTCCAACGATTCCAGACGTTCGTCCAGTTCCATATCAGTGATGTTTGCTGCATGCGCTTCGAACTCACTCCAAGAATAAATTCCGGCATATTCATTTTCACTCATGACGATGACTCGTTTGAAATGAGGCAGCCTCGCACAGTGAATATCCCCTTTAATAGATGACTTCAATTCTGGACAAACTGCATTGATAATCTCTATGTAAGAAGTTCCTTTAAATTCTTCACCTAAAATAAGTGTGGTGGAATCGGATTGATTCAATAAATATTCGAGTTCCTTTTCCTGATAATTGGTATTGACTGTCACAAGAACGGCTCCCATTTTGCCAGTAGCGTATTGGCTCAATAACCACTCTCTCTTGTTATCTGACCAAATGGCGATATGTTCTCCTTTAGCAATGCCCATCCCCATGAAAGCCTTTGCCAAGCGGTCTGTCTCTTCATCAAATTCTTTATATGTTTTGCGTAATTGCTTTTCTGGATATACGTACGCTTCTGTAGCGGGATATCGTTTCGCCATTTCTCGAACTACTTCCCCCACCGTTTGATGTTTCAACATGTTGTTGCTTCCCCCTTTGTGATGTCTTGGTTATTATGTTATCACAAAATTCAGACGAATTGTAAATGCAAAATCCATCTTTATCCACCTGCGTAAAGTGCTTGATGATTTTATCAAAACCAGTATATTGTGCTACTATAAAAAAGATAAGTAGTCGCTTTATATTCTTCGGGGCAAGGTGAAATTCCTTACCGGCGGTGAACAAATGTAGATTTGTAAGTCCGTGACCCGGTGCTTGAAAAAGTAGCGGTGGAGTTGGTGCGAATCCAACACCGACAGTATAGTCTGGATGGGAGAAGAGTATAGAGAGGTTTATTTGTCATGCTCGCGCGTCGCTTCTTTTCGATTTTGAAACTCGAAAGGAGGAGCTTGTATCATTAAACAACATTTGAATTCGTTTAAACTTCGCATGCAGTCCAGCTTATCAATTCCGTGCTTGAAGAGCACTCGATCAGAAGGTACTGATTCCAACTTCCATGCGGCTAGAATTCCAAAAGCACTTATCATTATGGATAAGCTTCTTAAAGCAACCCAATTTGAAGTATGTGCAGGAAAATTCACACAAGAAGCGAAGCAACATACACGAGTATATTTTCATTCCGATACAAATTATCCATCTGACACATTCAAATCAACTGCTGCTAAAAACGAGCTTCGACCCCCGAAATTACGCGAGAACTTTCTTTTGACGCGTGATCGTTTAAAAGCGCTTTTGAATTTCGTCAATTGGATTCATCATCATATCCCTTTCCCCACCACCTACCTGCCCCTTGGTGGAAAAAATTCTAATCCTTATTACTAAAAGCTATACAAAATATGTCTCTACAGGCGTATATAATTGGTACCACTAATTGAATAATGGATAACAAATAAGGCTTTGATGTTCGCATCAATTCTCTTTTCAGTAGGAGGTTGATTACTTGTTCACAGGAATCATTGAAGAAATTGGCATTGTCACTTCCATCAAACGTAAATCACATGCGCTCGAATTGTCCATTCGTGCAAAAGTGGTACTAGAAGATGTGAAAAGAGGAGATAGTATCGCCGTAAATGGTGTTTGTTTGACGGTTTCATCTTTTACACATGATACGTTTGTTGTGGATGTTATTCCAGAAACCTTTAACTCGACCACTTTAGCTAACTTATCGTCAAACGGTCGCGTCAATCTGGAACGTGCCATGTCAGCAGTTGGACGGTTTGGTGGTCATTTTGTCAGTGGGCACGTGGATGGCATCGGTGTCATTCGCTCGATAAAAAAAGAATCCAATGCCATTACAAAGAAGATTGAATTGGATTCCAGCCTCATGAAATACATGATGCGAAAAGGCTCTGTAGCAATAGACGGCACTTCACTTACTATTTTTGATGTAGAACGAACTTCAATCACCATTTCCTTAATTCCAACAACGCAATATGATTCATTGATTGGTGAAAAAGGCATTGGTGAAAAAGTGAATATTGAATGTGACATGCTCGCAAAATATACCGAACGTATACTTACATCTAAAACTGGCATATCAAAAGAATGGCTACAGGATAAAGGATTTTAAAGGAGGTTTCTTATGTTTTATACAGTAGAAGAAGCAGTTGAAGCATTATCCAAAGGACAAGCCATCATTGTCGTTGATGACGAAGATCGTGAAAATGAAGGAGACTTTGTTGCGCTTGCGGAATTTGCAACCCCTCAAATCATAAATTTAATGGCTTCTGAAGGCAAAGGTCTTATTTGCGTACCAGTGGCGGAAGAAATTGCACGTCAACTGGATATCGGGTTAATGACGGATCATAATACAGACCCTTATAGTACGGCTTTTACAATCAGTGTCGATCATATCGACACGACGACAGGTATCAGCGCATTCGAACGCTCTCACACCATTCTGCAAATGATAAACAATCAATCGACTGCAACCGATTTTAAACGACCAGGTCACGTCTTTCCCTTGATTGCGAAAAAAGGTGGCGTCCTTAAGCGTGCCGGACATACAGAAGCAGCAGTTGATTTAGCCTTGCTTGCAGGGTCAGCGCCTGCGGGTGTGATTTGTGAAATTATGAATGAAGATGGCACAATGGCCAGACTCGATGACTTAGTTATCATAGGAAAACGATTAAATATCGGCATTTTAACGATCGCTGAGTTGATTGCTTACAAACAAAAGCATGAAAAGCTGATTACCCGTGAAGTAGAAACTATTTTGCCAACTGAGTACGGTGATTTCCAGGTGTTTGGGTATACCGAAACTTTGACAGGTAAAGAGCATATTGCCCTTGTAAAAGGCCCGGTCTCTGAGGATACACCTATTTTGACCCGTGTACACTCTGAATGTTTGACAGGGGATGTCTTCGCTTCTCGCAAATGTGATTGCGGTTCACAGCTCCATGCCTCACTCAAACAAATTGAAGCAGCAGGCTCCGGCATATTGTTATATATGAGACAAGAAGGCCGTGGCATCGGATTAATCAACAAATTAAAAGCATATGCACTGCAGGACGAAGGATTGGATACTGTCGAAGCCAATCAAAAACTTGGTTTTGCAGATGATTTAAGAGAGTATGGAATTGGTGCCCAAATTTTACGTGACCTTGGCGTTCGTAAAATGAAGCTCATGACAAACAATCCTAGAAAAATTTCGGGAATAGATGGATACGGCTTGGAAGTAACCGAGCGTGTGGCAATCGAGATCCCATCTCATACAGACAATGAAGGCTATATGAAAACCAAAAAATCAAAACTCGGGCATTTTCTGAGTTTATAGAGGAGCTTATATATGACAACACATTTAGAAGGATATTTAGTTGGGTCCGATTTAAAAATTGGCATCGTCGTTGGACGTTTCAATGAATTTATTACGAGTAAACTATTGGGGGGCGCTGAAGACGCACTGAAGCGTCATGGTGTGGATGAAGCAAATGTGACGATTGCCTGGGTTCCCGGTGCTTTTGAAATTCCACTGGTCGCAAAACAAATGGCTGCTTCAAAAAAATACGATGCCGTCATCACGCTTGGTACTGTGATACGTGGCTCTACCCCACACTTCGATTTTGTTTGCAACGAAGCAGCTAAAGGAGTTGCCAACGCTGGATATCAACACAATATTCCTGTCATCTTCGGTGTTCTAACGACAGATACAATCGAACAGGCAATTGAACGCGCTGGAACGAAAGCCGGAAATAAAGGTTGGGAATCTGCAACAGCCGCTATCGAAATGGCAAATTTGATGAAAAAATTAAGTTAATCATTAACCTCGAAGCTCTTTGCTTCGGGGTTTTATTGTATAATTTTACAAATGATTAAAAGGGGTGTTCACGAAATGAAGACGCTATACCTCGTTCGACATTGTTCTGCAACCGGACAAGCTGCGGAAGCCCAATTATCTGATACAGGATTTGAACAAGCTCAAAAGTTGGCTGCATTTTTTAGTGGAATTTCGATTGAAAATATCATTTCAAGTCCATTTATAAGGGCTCAACATTCAATTGAACCGACAGCCAAAGCAAAAGATCTACCGCTTACTATTGATGCTCGCTTGGCAGAACGCACGTTAAGCACGTCTGATTTACCTAATTGGCTCGAGCTTTTAGAGAAGACATTTCTTGACCTCGATTTGAAGCTGGTGGGTGGCGAATCCAGTCGAGAGGCGACCGCTCGCGCTATTGAAGTCATTGAAGAGGCACAAAACAATACCGTACTCGTTACACACGGTAATTTAATGAGTCTCATTTTGAAACACTTTGATGATTCCATTGGTTTTGAGGAGTGGAAATCACTTCGTAATCCAGATGTATATACTCTTATCATTGATAATAATAAGAGTAGCATTAAGCAATTATGGAAAGATTGATGAAGCCCCTCCTGTTCACTTCAAGTGGATTGGGAGAGGCTTTCCTTTTTGCGGATTTTTGGTTTTTGTCCATTCGATTTGGAATTTCGGCCATTCATCATCACAATGAAGAGTTCACTCAATTATCTCCCCCTTTTCCCGACTGGAAGAAAAGTAATCCTGACGAATGTGATAAACTATCGTTAATAAACATGAAGAGAAGGCGGTCTGTATGGAATATCAACAAATGCTCGATCAATTAAGTGATTTGATTCATCAAAAACAGCTGATTGCTGCGACGATTAGCCAACCCCGTGCCAAATCCGAAGAAGTAAAACGAGTGAAGCTAAAGCCACTTGAATTAAAGGGCATTTATCATATTCAGTTTGAATACCAGTATGAACGTGTACTAAAGCATGAAAACCTAGAACTTGATGCAGCAAATGAAAAGTTGCATGCCTTACTCCAGCAATACAGACAAGTGCAAGCTGATTTTCAGGAAGAAAAAGTGCATATTCAGCTTTCCAAAAAGTTTAAAGTATTGTGGAAGTCGGAACAGATTGCTTCGAAAAAAGTGGTCAACCTTTCTCATAACCGAAAGAAAAATTATTTACTGGACGAAGATACATCCTACCCGTTTCTGGTACGTCTAGGTGTTCAGACACCTGATGGCAAAGTCAAAAAGCAAAAGCATGATAAGTTCCGACAAATCAATCGTTTTGTCGAATTTATCGACGATGCACTGGACTACCTTCCGAAAGATCGACCGGTACGAATTTTAGATTTTGGGTCCGGGAAATCCTATTTAACTTTTGCTCTGTATCACTATTTAAGAATTGAAAAAGGTCTCGACATTCGTGTTACCGGTCTGGATTTGAAAAAGGAAGTAATTGAAGATTGTCAGCAAATCGCGGATGATTTGAACTATGATCACCTTGAATTCCTGGTTGGGGATATCAATGACTATAATGAGGAAACATCGGTGGATATGGTCGTAACACTTCATGCTTGTGATGTTGCAACGGATATGGCGCTTGCCCGTGCTGTAAAATGGGGGGCAAAAGTGATTCTGAGTGTGCCATGTTGTCAGCATGAGCTGAACACTCAACTGAACAGCCCCGCTCTAGAAGTTATGCTTCAGCATGGACTTGTGAAAGAACGGTTTGCCGCTCTAGCTACTGATTCGATTCGGGCGGAGTTGCTGAAACTTGTCGGCTACGATGCGCAATTACTCGAATTTATCGATATGGAAAATACACCAAAAAACATTCTGATTCGAGCTTATTTCAATGGAAATAAATCGACAACAGAGGAACAGAAAAAATACCGTGCATTTGTAGATTTCCTGCAAGCAAAACCATTTCTTGAGAATGAACTGAAAGATTATCTATAAATCGATATACAAAAAGGCATTGTTTTAAAAGACAATGCCTTTTTCTTTATTTCCAAATAACCAGAACTAATGGTCCGTTAGATTGATTTGTACAGTCACTTAAATAATAATCTGTTCTTTCAGCTTTATCTTTCGCTTCTAATGATTCGCAACTTATGCTGTTAATACTCCCCGATCCGAAATGATCCCTTGTCGTATCCTCTGTTGAATGGATTAACTTTCCGTCGTAAAGTAGTTCATGAATCATTGGGTCACCTTCTTCGGTATAAGTGATAATTCGAATTTCGTCACTTTCCCCATGATCGATATTGTCCTTAAAGGTTTGGAACGTCTCTAGATTTGTAATGTCTCCATGTTTATTGACAATATCCTCTGGTGAAGGTTGATAATCTTCCTGAACAGAACCACTTACATAAGTGATTTTGGGAGTCACCTGATTTTGCTGACAACCTGAAATGAAAAATATACAAATTAATATGGCTACATAGTATTTTTTCATGGTCATCCCCCATTGAAAGTTAGTACTTAACATTATAACAAGGAAATCAGATGATGTATAAAATTACCAATAAATTAACCTTTGCACAATACTACAATTCAACACTCAAGAAAACATATCCTTCGTTTTCTCTTACTTCGCCAAACTTAACTGGTACACGTGATGAAAAAATCGGACCATCAATGACGACCGTATGGAACTCCCCGTTTTCTCCACACGAATCGATTCCCAGTGCTTCTAATTCATCCATCAGCTCTCTCGTGAATGTGCGGCCAATGTAGTCCCTTGGCATCATCTTTGTGTTTATTACGACAATAACCGCTTCAAATCCAACCTCCAAAAGTTCCTCCAGTATCGAACGTCTCTGTTCTTGCCATAATGGATGAATAGGAATGATATCTGATTTTGCACATGTTTTTTGTACCCATTCCAAATGTCCTTCAAGATCGATATCACCAAAGACGCCGTGAGTAATGCTCACTGAGCGACACTCGTCCATGGCATCGATAAACTTCATTTCATAGTCTTCCCATCCTGCGCCACGAATCATTAATGGCACGTTCAGGCGATCTGCCTGAGCCTTTATTACCTTTAATGGCAGAGCATGTGACTTCGAGATTTCTTCATCTTCCTGAAACATGGTCAGTAATCTCTTGGGGATCATCCCTGATTGGATTGCGCGGTAATAGGCCATAGCTGAATCCTTGCCGCCACTCCATGATGCAACAAACGGTTTGTTTTCCATTGTTTAAACTCCTAACTCTCTTCCATCGCGAATCTCCACTGCCTTTTCAGGGGCGTTGTTTATGATTCCTCGAACTTGTTTTTTAAAGATGGTTTCATAGTGATACGTCCACTTGAACATACGACCATACATTCTCCAAGTAGGTGTATAACTAGCATTTTCAGTGCCTCTTTTTTGTTTGTAGAACCTCCGTGAAATCCGATACAGACGCACAGAAAGACGAGGATGCAGGAAAATAATTTGGTCCGCTTCCTCGAATGTCTTCATTGACCAACCAAGGTGTGTACCTTCGATAATCCAGGTTGGCTGGCTAATGATATCAGCTAATTGGGAATCCCGTTTTTCCTCAGAATTGCGAATATCTCCTCCAGCACATCTCGACCATACCACATCATCCAATGAATGCATCTCAATTCCTTTTTGCACAGCCAGCTTCCTTGCAAGTGTCGTTTTTCCGCTGCCAACTGATCCAACAATACGTATTTTATTTGCCATGCGCCCAGGCAATCCGGTTATCGACTGTTCGAACCATGCGAATCATAAACGGCTGGTACCCGAGTTTCGGCCAGAAATAGGATGCCAAGTGATTGGGCGTATGCCAGTCAGCCAATGCATAATCATAACCCATTTCTTTTAACTGAGCATGACTCGCATCTGCAAGGGCTTTCCCTACTCCGCGTCCCCGGTACTGCGGGTTGGTAGAAGCCGCCGGAAGATCCACTGTTTGATTAGGTGTATACATATTGGATGAAGTATCCGCTTCGTAGTAAACATGGAAACCAACTGGAATTCCTTCCTGTTCACCAATCATGACAATTGCCTCTGCATCTTTTGCGAGAGCTGCATAGCCACTTTTCACATCCTGGAGTGATTCTTTTGTAATCGGATTCCATGATGGCGCGGAAGCTTGATGAATGCTGTTCCAACGCGACATACTTTTAAGCATTTCCGTGTCGTTTTCTGCCAATCGGCGTATGTTAATTGCGCTAGTATCTGTATGTTTTGCTTTCGGTTCATAGTTTTTTATGTCGAGCATTGCATATTTTTGTTCAAAACGGAAACCTTGCTCCAGCCATTCATAAACTAAGCGATCGTAGCCAATCGGAACGTAAATGATATGTTGGAAATATCCCCCGGCAATCCATTCCGCACCTGCCTCTGCATACAATAGACGTATCAAACGTGGATGTGCATCTTCTGAAATGGCCAAGCATGGATAATCAATAATAATGTGGCGGCCTTTTTTTGCATCTTCCTTGAATTCATACAGCATATACCCAATTACTTGCTGATCACGGAGAGCCACAATACCATTAACGAAAGGGTTTTTGGCAATTTCACGAAGCAGGTTCTCAGTTTCCGCTGCCTCCTCAAAACGTTTTGGGAGGAATGAATATCGAATTCGTTCTACTTGGTGTCGTTTTGACAATAGCGAAGCCATTGCCGGGTAATACTGTTCGTCTAGTCCTACAAATTGAATCATGTTAACTCCCCCTTACTGGTTATTTTTCATGCAACTCCCTACTCTGCAGTTCTTATCTATCTTTTTAGCTATTTGCTATACTTGATAAAAAAGTAAAGGAGTTAATCCATGGAATTAAAACGCGTTGCTTATGGAGTAATTATGACTGCTTCACTTATTTTTGTGCGATTTATCGATTAAAAAATTTACGATATGCCTATTTTTGTGTCAGTGATCATTCTGATCGGTATCATGGTTTTAAGTTATAAACTTGTCGACCGCTCTACATTTTTCGACAGACAAATTTCCCGAAATACATACTATTTGATGAATACACTCATCATTTCATTATTGATTCTCACTTTGTACATCATCGAATCCTGAAATGACATAAGAAATACTTCTCCCTACTACTGAATAGACTTACTGTTTAAATTCGACAAAGTCATCTAGTTTCCTTCCATTTTGCATGAATGAGAAAAAATTCGGGATATGCTAGCTGAATCAAAAAAGGCAGGCTTGACGATTCATGAAGTGGAAATTGATACTGTATATTTAAACGGCAATAAATCTTCGCATTTTCAACCTATTCGATCCTCCCTGCAGATTTATAAAGTGTTTCTGAAATTTACCGCTTCCTTTGGCTTAGATATGGGGTTATTTGCTTTATTTATCTGGACATGGAGAGATGATGCACCCCAAATGTATATTTTTCTGGCCACCATTATAGCAAGGGTCATTTCAGCTAGTTTCAACTACTCAATCAACCGAAAGAAAGTGTTTGAAGAAGGCGACGAAAAGTCGTTTCTAAAGTAGATGATTCTTGCCGGACTCATCATGGCACTATTTGCCGGTATGGTTCACGGTCTCTTTTTCTTAACATGAAGAGGTGAAATGATCATCAAGGTCATTGTGGATAGCGTGTTGTTATTGGTCGGTTTTTGTTATTCAACGGGAATGGGTATTCAAAAAGAAAAGCCAAAACACGTTTAATGTGTTTTGGCTTATTTAATGATAGGTAAAGGCATTTGTTGAACCCAATCCATAATGAATCGGGATTGGTGAGAATTTAAATTGGCAGGCAAATTTTGTTTATCAAAAAAGGCATGGGCACGTGTTTCATCGCTTTTTTGAATTAGATTTCCTGAAAAACAGGATGCTTTAAAAATAATTTGAATGCTATACACCTGATCCCCGCTAGCATATCTAGTAAAACCTTCCTGTCCTGAATAGATGCCGAAAAATTCCAGGTCACCAATTTTCAAGCCTGTTTCTTCTTCCGTCTCTCTTCGAGCTGCTTCTTCAACTTTCTCGCCTAATTCCATTACTCCTCCAGGAATACACCACACATCCGCATCTGTTCGATGTTGTAGTAGAATTTGATTCCCTCTTTCAATGATGACACCACATCCAACAGTCAGGAGTGGTTCATGTCCAATCATCTTTCTCATTGTCTGTATGTAATTCACCAAATTACTTCCTTTCAATTAGGCGTTGTGCAAATGCAAAAGGCTTGGAAAGTCATACCAGACCTTCTATCTCCATTTAAATTGCTGCTCATGCAACAGTTTTAAAAAAGCATCAACCACGACTGGATGGAACTGAGTTCCCCTACCACGAATAATCTCCTGTATTGCTTCTTCAATTGTCAATGAATCACGATAAACACGATCAGTGGTCATCGCATCGAATGAATCAACAACGGAAACAATCGCCGCTTCCAATGAAATCTCATCTCCTTTTAAACCGAAAGGATATCCTTTTCCATCGTAACGTTCGTGATGTTCTTCAACAATAAATGCTGAATCTCTCAACCATTCAATTTCATGTTCACGCATCATCTTAGCACCTAATGTTGTGTGAGATTTCATAATTACCCACTCTTCAGGGGTGAATTTCCCTTTTTTATTTAAAATTTCAAGGGGAATCGCTAGCTTTCCTATGTCATGAAAATAAGCACCCCATCTGAGCAATCTCACGCGCTCAACGGGTTGACCCAGTTTCTTCCATAATTCAATGGAATAATCTTTGATTCGCGAGCAATGATGAAAAGTGTAACCATCCACATGCTCTATTGCAGCAGCGTCACGTTGCACGATTTCGGTGTTACTAAAATTCCTTTCAAATATGCTCGCTGTCATTTCGACGAGGATTTCTACAGCTTCTTCCCCATAAAAAGATAATAGCTCTGGATATTCGGATGCATCCAAGGTCTCACCTGCATGCAAAAAGAAGGTGTCTCCTTCATATTGGACTTCAAGCACTCCTTGAACAACTGTATATTTTTCAATCGCTGAATGAACGTCTTCAGTGGTATAGCGCACCCAGAACGAACGACGGGGAAACAAAGAGAAAAGACTGTAGCCTATTTCTTCAGATTTACCTATGCACGTTGAAATTGCATGTCCTACATTAATTCGATCAAGGGAAGTTTTTTCTTTTATATCAATGATTTGTTCGCTTGTTAATGCCATAGGTACCTCCCCACCGTACTTATACTTTTATTCACTTTACCTTTACCACCTTAATTTGTCATTAAAACTCGGCAAAATTATCTAATTATTACGTTCATTTATATCTTTTTTCTACTAAAAAAGCTCCCCAAAAATCGGAGAGCTCAAGATTTTAAATTGATACGTGATCTTCCACTTTTTCTTGCGTTTTCTTGTCTTGCATCTCATAGGAAATCCGGTCTAAACTTGGACGCAATGTTCCTTTGCCCGAGTAGTTTTCAAGCATTTCTTTCACATCGATACCAGAAGAAGCTTTCAATGTTTCCTGAAGGGTAGACATTAAATTCGTGGCATACGACGTAACTTTATTTGCGCCGCCACCTTCTCCACCGCCAGTATCCACCACTGTAATCTTGTCGATATTTGCTAATGGGCTTGCAATTTGTTTCGCATATTCCGGCATCATGCGTACAATCATATCCAACACTGCAGCTTGACCGTAATGTTCGAATGCTTCCGCAATTTTTCGTTTCGCTTCCGCTTCTGCAAGACCTTTCAAGCGAATAATATCAGCTTCTGTTTCACCCTGTGCACGTTCGGAGTCAGCTTTCGCCAATCCATCAAGTCGTACTTTTTCAGAATCCGCTTTCGCTCTTGCCTCGATACGGTATTTTTCCGCATCCGCTTCAGCCATTTCACGGGATTTTGCAGCTGCCGCGTTTTGCTCGATAGCATAACGATCCGCGTCCGCTTTCTTTTTAACTTCAGAGTCGTATTGTTTCTCGCGACGTAAAATTTCTTTTTCTTCAAGTTCGATTTGCTTTTGACGTTCAATGATGCGGATTTGCATTTCCTGTTCCATAACTTCTTGTTTCGAGACTGCAGTCTGGAGTTCGTAAGCTTGGTCAGCACGCGCCTTCGCGATATCTTGCTCGCGACGATACTCAGCGACTTTCAGCAAATTCTCTTTTTCAGCCAAAGCAATTTCAGTCGCACGTTCAATTTCGGATTGCTGTGCCTCTTTTGCAGCTTCAGCACGCTTGATTCGTGTTTCTTTATCTGCTTCTGCTGTTGCAATATCAGCATCACGTTTGACCTGTGCAATACGTGGTTTACCAAGTGAATCCAAGTAGCCATTTTTGTCACGTACATCTTTGATGGTAAATGAAACAATGATTAGACCCATTTTCGCTAAATCCTGAGAAGCGACACGTTGTACTTCTTGCGAGAATTTGTCGCGATTTTTGTAGATTTCCTCCACTGTCATCGATCCCAAAATGGAGCGCAAATGACCTTCCAGTACTTCTTTTGCTTCATTTTCACGATCTTCTTTTGACTTCCCTAAAAATTGTTCAGCAGCCGTTGCAATTTCGGAAATGGATCCACCAATTTTAATGATGGCCGTTCCGTCTGCCATTACCGGCACACCTTGCTCTGTATAAACTTCAGGAGTCGTAACTTCCAGCTTACTTGATAGTAAACTTAATGGCTGTGCTTGCTGAAAAACTGGAAATACAAATGTACCGCCACCACGAATGATTTTTATACGATTGCCTGATTCATCTGTATGAACCGTTTTCGCCCCTAAATAACTACCTGTTACAATCAATGCTTCATCAGGACCAACAGTCTTGTATTTCGTTACATACACACCAATAATAGCAACCAACACAAACGCCACTATCCCCACTACAACTAACATACTCATATCCATGTTCATTTCCCCCATCTATTTTTTATTAAAAACGAAAGGTTCGTATTCCCTGACAAGAAACGTTCCTTCCTCTATCTCAATTACTAACACTTCTTTGCCATAGGCAATCTCTTCATTGTCATAGCCTACTGCTCTCTTGGATAGAAGCCCGCCAACGGTTTCAATCACAATCTCACCATAACCGTCAGATGGTATGGGCGTAATGACTTTGCCAACTAAACCTGCTAACGACTCATCCGTATAGGCGATTGACACTTCGGCTGATGCCATGGGTAGTAAAATAAAAAAGTACAGTAAAATATCGAGAACCACTCCCACTGCGAGACTCGCAAACAAGACAATCCAGCTATTCCAGTTGGTGGAGACTTCAAGCACATACCCGCTGGCTGAAACAAAAGTGACGAATGCCATTATAACGGTAGGGTTTAAAAAAGGAATGCCTTCCCCAATCCCTTCAGCAACATCTCCAAAAAATACATACAGAACAGTCACTGCCCCCGTAATGAGGAGCACATACATGTAGATTTGTTCAATGGACATCCAATCACTCCCATTTAATGAATTCTTTAGTCGCACCTATTACTACGGAGGACAAAAAGAAAAGTTTCATTTTTCCAAATATTTTTTTGATACTATTAGCTGAGATGAATTGAATGAATACAGGAACTGCCATATGCCTACAGAATTTTTTTCATAGTACCATTCAAATGTTTCTCGATAATGGAGTGAATCTGGTTGTCGACCAAATTCTGCATGATGTGGAAGTTGATACGAGTATTGAAGATATCTCTACTTGTGTGAAGCAGATTACAACCGCACTTCTAGCCAAAAATAAAAGCACATGTGCTACTCAATCTTGAGTCCGCACATGTGCTACTTTCAATTATATCCACGTTCACCATAAGGCTGTTTTTCAACACACCATTTTTCTTTTGCATCTGCTAGTTCTTCTTTTAACTGCACAGCAGATTTCCCTTCCGTTTCAATGGACTCTAACACTTCAAACTGAAATGACTCTTCACCGAATTGTTCCCAATCTTTCTGCAAGTCCTTATTCAATAAAGTACCGCCATTCAATTCGAACTTCAAACCATTTTGTCTTTTCAAGTTAGGCGCTGCAGCAATGAACATTTTGCCATTTTGTTTGTTCGTTACACAATACACACCCGCAATTGTCTTCTCTTCCTTCACTTGCTGCTTTAATTCTTTCTTCCGGTCAATATCCGCCCCTTCTTTTTCTTTTCTCCAATAAGCGGATCCATCCGTTTTTCTTGCCAAAAAGTGATACATCACTAAATATCTTCTTACAAATGTATGGTCATCAAACACTTCTTTAATAAGTGCGTTTACTTCTCTTTCCGTATAGATTTTTCCTATTTCAAACTTCTTTACGATTTCACATAAGACAATGAATCGATGCTTTTCCTGTAATTTAAATGTTCGTAACTTTCCATTCGACCAGTTCTTCTTCAATACTTCCTCGTATTCTTTTTCTGTTATTTCGAATGGTTCCTCAAATAATAGGGAATCTTCTTTATTTTGAGCGCTAAGTTTGTGTCCCTCTTCCATCAAGCTCATTAAGGTTAAATATACTTTCGCTTGCCGTTCTTTCTTTTTTAAAGAAAAACGGTGATTCCTAACTGTAGATGCACTCCCGATTTTCAAAGAATCTTGTATATCACGGTCTGATTTCCCTTCAAACAGAAGGTGAAGCACGGCCTTCTGCTGATCGGATAACCCTGTAATTTCTTTATTTTGTTCCATTAAATAGGAAAATACTGATACATGCTTTTCTCTAATATGTAATTGCATATACTTTGAAGCCTCGTAAAACTGTTCACCTACAGGGTATATCAGACCTTTCTCAATAGATTTGTGACACATTAGACACTTATATGATTCTTCAGTTTCTGTAAATCCATTTTTCATTTCATATAAATTTGCATCAATCAACGAATGCATATAAACACTTCCTTGTTTTGTTTTATTTATTATAGACAATAATACTTATTGTTTACACAGAATGCAAGTTGTATAATTCTTGAATTGTAATGAATAATAAGGTTTACGACAATCAAAGCTGAATGTTCACTTAAAATTTTTATGTTACGGGAATGTAAAGATTCTCAATCTTGAGTAAAAAGTGTTTAGATTTAGTATAGATTTTGATATGATGTTTGAGGTTATTTATATAACCTATCTTATTTAAAGTCCAGGAGGCTTTCTATGTTTAGTCCAAAAAAACAAGACCCATTCTTCGCTGCTTTACTCGGAATCGCAGAAACAGTAAGAGAAGCTACTCATTACGCGGATGATTTTAAAATTGTCAGTGTTTCGGATTTGAAAGAGCTTAGCATCAAGTTGAAAAACTATGAAACAGAAGGCGATAAATTAATACATGATTTGATTCTCAAGTTGAATAAATCTTTCATGACTCCAATTGAGCGAGAGGACATTCTTTATTTAGCTAATAAAATGGATGATATTTTAGATGGCGTGGAAGCTTTCGCAGCTTATTTGGAGATGTATTCTTTGATTGACATCGACGATTCAATGCGTACTTTCCTACATTACATTGTGAAAAGTACTGATGAAATCGTTAAAGCAATGGAGTTATTGGCAAACAAGAAACTGCTTCAAATGCGTGAGCATGCAATCTTGATCAAAGACTATGAACGCAAATGTGATGAAGTATTACGTACTTCAATCAAACAACTTTTCATAAACGAAAAAGATCCGATACGTATTATTCAGTTCAAGGATATTTACGAGCAGCTTGAAGACATCGCAGATTACTCTCAAAACGTGGCAAACACGATTGAGACAATCATCATGCGTAATGCATAGGAGCTGAAAAATACATGGATGCAGTACTCATATTAACAATACTAGTCGTCATTTTCGCACTGGGATTTGATTTTATAAATGGTTTTCATGATACAGCAAATGCGATTGCAACTTCAGTTTCTACACGGGCACTTTCGCCACGAGTTGCAGTAATACTAGCAGCTACCATGAACTTTATCGGCGCATTAACTTTCACTGGAGTTGCTAAGACGATCTCGAAAGATATCGTAGATCCGTTCACGCTTCAAAACGGCTCACTCATTATTCTAGCAGCACTATTGTCCGCAATTGCTTGGAACTTAATTACATGGTATTTTGGTATTCCTTCCAGCTCATCACATGCATTGATTGGTTCGATTGCGGGTGCGGCTGTTTCGGCTGCTGGTTTAGGTGTATTAAATTACGAAGGATTCATAAAAATTCTGCAAGCACTACTAATCTCACCATTCTTAGCTCTTGCTGTCGGATTCTTGATGATGTCGTTGTTTAAAGTATTATTCAAGAAAAACACTCTCTACAAAACGAACAAAGGCTTCCGTATTTTCCAAATCGGTACAGCGGCATTACAATCATTTACTCACGGTACAAATGATGCACAAAAAGCAATGGGTATCATTACGATGGCTTTAATCGCTGCTGATTTACAAACAACAGACGATATCCAAATGTGGGTACGTGTTTGTGCTGCACTTGCAATGGGACTTGGAACATCTATCGGTGGATACAAAATCATCAAAACTGTTGGTGGTAAAATCATGAAGATTCGTCCAGTTAACGGGGCGGCAGCTGATTTATCATCCGCATTAATTATTTTCGGAGCGACGACGATTCATTTGCCAGTTTCAACAACTCACGTTATTTCTTCTGCGATTATGGGTGTTGGTTCTGCTCAGCGTGTAAAAGGCGTTAAATGGGGCGTTGCACGAAAAATTGTATTAACTTGGGTTATTACACTTCCAATTTGCGCAGTCCTTGCCGGTATCTTTTACCAAATTCTTAACTTATTCTTTTAAACTTAAAAAGCTGTCCACTCAAGTTACGAGTGGACAGCTTTTAGTGTTTAACGATAAGACCTAGAGATTTTGCAAAACCGAGCGCTTGTTCAGTTGAAACGGTACAGCCCGATAATTTATCAACACTTACTGTTACTTGTTCGTATGTACACGTGCTGAGATCCACATCCGCTAAACTTGTATCAGTAAAATTAGCACCGTCCAATTGACAATCATTGAACAAAACCTTATCAAATGTACAATTAAAAAAGTCCGCTTTATTCAATGCGGTTTGTTGGAACTTCACTCGCTTCATTTTACTAAAACTAAATACTGTGTAGTTGGCTACACAGTTATTGATCACAGTATGTCCGAAGCGGCTTTCCGTGCACTGCACACCGACTAGTTTTGAATGATGAAATTCCACTCGATGAAATACCGAATCTCCAAAATCAACATTGGATAAATCACATCTCTCGAACTTACAATCAATGAATTCCACTTGATCGAAACATACCCCTTCAAATGAAACATCCTTGAAATGCACTTGATCAAAACTAACTTTGCTCTCAGGTAATTCCACTACATTCCAAGACGAAACCATTCCCCGGGAAATAAATCGTTCTTCTTCGACTTCAATTAAAGTTGCAATGTCTAATTGTTGTTCGAGTTGTTCAGGTATTTTTGGCTTATCAATTTTCATTCTTGCTCCACCTTTCATCAGGCTTAACATTTAATTTTTATGCTTTAATGTTGAGACTCTTCATCCAGGATTCGAACACTATTAGCACTTGCTTTTCCAGGATAAGATTCCGACACATGGCTATATGAAATTCGAACTTTGTCGAACTCACTCACGTTTTTCACTTGATCAATCGATAATGAAAACCAAATGGCATCACTTGCACCTTCCACCATTTCTTCCTCAGTTAAACCTTTTAACTCAGTTTCATCTTTTCCGCTGACGACCAAAATACGTGCAGCTTCTTTTTTAGCTACTGTTCCTTCTATCCAAATAGCATTTTTGTTTTGCGTTTGATTACTTTGGAAAAACATGGAAATCGATAATACGACGGCAGCTATAGCTACGACCGCTGTCGTGCTAATTAATATGACGGCTTTCTTGCCTTTCATAACTTTATTCCTCCTGTTTATTAATGGCCAAGGTATAAATACGCCCTTTACGTTCCCCTTCAGCTACCAGTAAATTCTTTGTCACCATGTCACGCACGATTTGTGTCACACGAGATGGGGAAACGCCTAAGATTTGTTGAAAATCTACATTTTTCGCTTGGTTGTTTTCCAGCAAGTAATTCATGATTGCTTCTTCATGAGTCAACTCAAAATGTAACTTTGTTCGGTTGTTTACTTTTTCTATTTGTTCTATACGAGGAAGCTTAACGATTACACTATCTTTTTGGACAGAAACTTTTGGCTTCTCGTCTCCATCGTGATAAGTATCGAAAATACGACGGATTCCGTTACCACGTCCATCCGTTAAACCCAAATCGACAAACATTGCATGCAAACGCGGATTTCTGCGAACAATTCGAGATCCTTTTTTTATAGACTCTATCGACAAGCCCTCCACTAGCGTTCCTGGTGAAGCTACTTCAATGCGGTTAGCAAACCGAACAATCGATACGTCACCCTCCATCGAGTAATCTCGATGAACGAATGCATTCACTACACTATCCTGAAGTAATGCATCTGGATAAGATGATTGAATTTCCCTCAACCCGGCCATAATTCGACTGAATTGGGTTACAATCGACCCTGAAAAATCACTCGCTTGCTGGCAAAAAGAAGTAGATCGGTCTCCACTGTATTGTAACAAGACGCCACGGGTTTGAGAAGAATCTGACAACCACGTACCCAATCGTGTTAAAACAAATTCACCATTATTCCAACGAATTGCATTGTACGATGCCAATACATCTTCTAGGTTTTCTTCCACATTTGAAAATCTTAACATTTCACTATTTAAGGTTTGTACAAAATCGACAAATCCCAAAAAATCTTCACGTTGGAACTTGATAGTAGTCAGCGCATTTTCAGTTTCATCAAGTTGGCGCAAGAGTATAAAACGTTGCACTTCTTCTGCTGTTCTCAATAAGCGTTTTTTCGAACCATACCGAACATAAAGCTCCTCGAACAATGTAGATCGTTTACGATACACATGTTCAGTTGCTTTCACTGTTACCTCTAAAATTACTTTTCCATCTATAATTACGTGTTTGACATCAATCAACGGCAAAGGTTCGACCATTTTACTTAACTGATCATATAAGGCATTTTCCTCTGCTAAAGGATTTTCCAATCCCATGATGCTCATTTCGTCTTCCATTCCTATTTTCAGCGTACCACCGGTTCCATTGGCAAATGCGATAACTTCCCGATACAGCTTGTTCGTCACCTTGTCTTTATATTCAATATTCAACCTCGTACACCACCTATCGATAATTGTTTCTACTAGTATATCGATAAAAAATAAATACTTCCAAAGCAAAAAGAACCAGGAAATAAAATCCTAGTCCTCAAATGTGTAACATAGGCGAATCATATCGCGACACAACAAACCATTTTCAACTATCGGTTCATCATAATTACGTGTAAAATAATCGAAATCGATGCCGATTATACGAAATCCACATTGCTGATATAGCTTCAATTGGAGAATACTAGAATTGCCAGTCCCGATTTCAACTTGAGCGTATCCTCGTTTAGAAGCTTCACTTATTGCGTGAGAAATTAGTTGTTTGCCGTGTCCTCTTCCTTGGAAGTCTTCATGGACAGCAACATTCATAATTTCAACGACAATTTTCCCCGTCTCTTTCAGAACATATACAGCGATGGCTTTGCCTGACTCTTCGCCAACATAAACATTTCCACTCTTTACGTATTCTTCTACAACTGCACGGGAAGGATCCGCCAAAAGCAATAATGCCCACGGCGGCGTTTCCCCTTTTGTTATTTTTCGGATAATCATCATTTAGTCGATGTGCGGAATCCTTCACTCAATAAATACTCTTCTGCTTCTTCAAATGAACCGTAGCTTTCTTCCAGGTTGTGCGTGTGATAAATATTCCACAATGTATCTTCCTGAACAAGCTTCAATTCCTGTCCTTCGCGATTTTTCCATACTTGCTCTACGTTGAGTACTTCTTCTTCATAATGTTCTTCTTCAGATAAAATCCCAATGGAATCTGTAATCATTTCGCGTAACTCAGCTTCCGTCGCTTCACGAATGTTGATCATGCCTTTACTATCTGAATCATATTTTTTTAAATCCCCAACAAAAACAAAGCCGTTGCCGTTTGGGTGCAAGTGATATACGACCGTTTTTTTGTCATATAGGCTGTCTTCGAAATGATAGTTCAAACGTTTTAATGATACTTCTTTTTTTGTCAGCTCAGGGTACGATTCAATGATTTCTTGTTTTTGTTCAAATGTTAGCATAGTGCGCCTCTTTTCATAATGTTTCATTGGCTCATTATATCACATGAGCCCAAAATAAATTTGTTGACACTTTAAAACTTTACCCGATATAATCACAGAAATAGTTAAACAACGTTGAGAAGGACCAGTAAAGAAACGTGTGTTTTTTTAGAGAGGGAGTTGTACGGTGAAAGACTCCTAAAGACCACTTCTTGAACCTACCTTTGAGTTCGATCTCGAAAGATATTCGCGGCGACAGTCGTTAACATGTATGAGTGTGAAGCTTTGCTTCAAATGAGGGTGGTACCGCCATGGAGACATGGTCCCTCGTTTGTTGCAGAGCTTTTTTGTTTATTAGGCAACTTTTAATAATGATTTTCTTGTTGGCTCTTGTGGAATATGCAGCTAGCGCAAATGTACGATAAACAACAATAAAGGGGTGTTTTCAATGAAAAAAGAGTTTGTGCAAAGTGTGACGGCGATGGATGAAGACTTCGCTCAGTGGTTTACGGATGTTGTGACGAAAGCGGAACTGGCCGATTATTCAAGCGTGCGCGGTTCGATGATTATCCGTCCTTATGGTTACGCAATTTGGGACAATGTAAAAGAAGCATTGGATGCACGTATTAAAGCAACCGGCCATGAAAATGTCTATATGCCACTGTTCATTCCAGAATCTTTATTACAAAAAGAAAAAGATCATATAGAAGGATTTGCACCTGAAGTCGCATGGGTGACGCATGGTGGAGACGAGAAATTAGCTGAACGTTTATGTGTACGTCCAACTTCAGAAGTATTATTTTGTGAGCATTTCAGCAATATCATTCATTCTTACCGTGATTTGCCTAAGCTATATAACCAATGGTCAAACGTTGTCCGTTGGGAGAAAACGACACGCCCGTTTTTACGCACGCTAGAGTTCTTATGGCAAGAAGGACATACTGCGCACGCGACAGATGAGGATGCACAAGTTGAAACCATCCGAATGTTAGATGAATACGCACAGTTATGTGAAGAGTGGCTTGCCATTCCAGTCGTTAAAGGGCAGAAAACAGAAAAAGAGAAATTTTCCGGAGCGAAATCCACGTATACGATTGAAACATTGATGCATGACGGAAAAGCTTTGCAATCCGGCACTTCACATCATTTCGGAGATGGCTTTGCCCGAGCATTCGATATCAAATATCTAGATAAAGAAGGCAAGCAACAATATGTCCACCAAACATCATGGGGATTCACTACTCGTATTATCGGGGCCATGATTATGGTGCACGGTGACGATCGCGGCCTTGTCATGCCTCCAAAAATTGCACCTACACAAGTGATGATTGTGCCGATTGCACAACATAAAGAAGGTGTATTGGATTATGCGTACGACCTAAAAGAGCGCTTATCTGGCAGTGTGCGAGTCGGCATAGACGCATCGGACAAAAAACCAGGTTGGAAATTCAATGAGTATGAAATGAAAGGAATTCCAATTCGCCTGGAAGTTGGACCAAAAGATATTGAGCAAGGTCAAGTCGTGCTGGTTAGACGTGACACTGGTGAGAAAATTGTGGTGTCTGCGGATGAGCTTGAAGCTAAACTGACTGGATTACTTGAAGACATACAGAATAATTTGTTCAACAAAGCCTTGTCTCACAGGGAAGAACATACGTCTGTCGCGAAATCATTTGAAGATTTCAAGAGTGTGCTGGTTGAAAAACCAGGCTTCATCAAAGCCATGTGGTGTGGAGATGTAGCATGTGAAGAGTTCATTAAAGAAGATACTTCCGCGACGTCACGTTGCATCCCATTTGAACAAGAAAAGTTAAGCGATACATGCGTTTGCTGCGAAAAACCAGCTGACAAGATGGTTTACTGGGCAAAAGCATATTAAAAGTAGTGAAAAGCCTTCCCTGCTAGGTTGGGTAGGCTTTTTTCATGTCATCATTTGAAGTTATTGGGGCAAATTTTGGTGTTATTGGGGCAACTCTTGGTCATATAGGGGCAACTTTCCACCTTATAGGGGCAACTAACCAATTATCTCCTAATTCAACTTTCAGTCGCCTTAACCAGCAGTCCCTTCAAGAACGCCACGTCCTCGGGATAACTCATTTCTAACGAATCCAATTCATCGGCAGATTTCCAGGCTATCTCTAAAATAAAATCATCAGGGTCCTGCAAGGTCAACTCCCCACTTATTTGCTCCACCAAAAAGTATTGCAAATCATAATAAATCCCATACTGTGCATTCACTCCGTTTTTGTCCTGAAGTTTCGACACAATTTCAACAGTCAAACCAGTTTCTTCTTCGAACTCTCGTAGGCAAGCTTCCTCATACGTCTCCCTACCTTCGATTCCGCCTGAAGGAATCGTCCATTTCGGCTCTTCATCTGGTGCAGCTTGCAACACCATCAATATTTGATTGTTTTCATTGATGCACACACCCGCGGCACCTTTCCAATGAAACATAATAAACCTCCTCTTACATCCAACTTAATGTTCGTAAATCATTTTGCGCGTCATGCCACCGTCCACAACCAAATTAATGCCTGTGACAAAATCGTTTTGAGGATCGGTTAAATACAGACATGCTTTGGCAATATCTGATGGCTTGCCCACTCTCCCAGAGAGATGCTGTTTGTGGTCAACATCTCGAAGTTCGTTGTAATCCCCTGTCTCTATCCAGCCTGGAGATATTGCATTCACCGTTATATGATGCTCCGCAAGAGATGCCGCGAGGGCATGAGTGATAGCGACGATTCCACCTTTTGTTGCCGCATATGCTTCTGAATTCGGTTCGGACATGGTTGCGCGCGTAGAAGCGATATTGACGATTGAACCTCCACTTTCCTGCTGACGCATTTGCATTGCAGCTTCACGTGAACACAAAAAGACACTGCGTAAATTCGTGTTGATGACTTCATCCCACTCCGTTATCGATAAATCGAATAATGGTTTGAAGTTGCTCTTCCCTGCATTATTAATCAAAATATCGATACGACCGAATTTTTTTAATGTTTCTTGCATTAAATTTTTGATGTCGGCTTCTTTTCTTACATCTGTTTTAACAAAAACACTGCCAACAAGCTGTTTGCTCACTTCTTTACCTAGCTTCTCTTTCACATCAGCCAGAACTACTTGTGCACCTTTTGCCACATAAGCTTCCGCAATTCCGCGTCCAATGCCTTGTGAAGCACCAGTTACAATAACGACTTGTGCTTGATTCATGATTGAAAACCTTCTTTCACACTATAATTCAACGAGTCCACCATTCCGTGAATACAACAATTCCTATGACCACGGCAAATGCTAATATGTAAAACCACTCGGGAACGCCACCAAAACTCATCATCGTCCACATCCTCTACTCATTCACAAAATTCACACAATAGAACTATTTAAATATGATAACATGGTTTTAGTTAAAACTAGGAGGATGAGCCATGACGTGCATACATAGTGATTTACAACGCTTCGACCCCGTGACAGTAATTGGGGCAGGAACGATTGGAATTTCGTGGGCAACTTTATTTTTAGCACACGGATTGACGGTAAGATTATACGATCCTAGGCCAGATTTGAACGAAGTATCAGAACAGCATTTCAATTCAATTGGCTCTACGTTAACTTTACTCAACCTGCCGGCAACAGGTTTTGAATCACGTTTGACTCTTACATCCAACTTACAACAAGCCGTAACGGGGGCAGCAGTGCTTCAGGAGAATGGACCTGAAAAATTGGCTCTGAAACAGGAACTCTTCGCTGAAATCGAAAAGTATGTGGAAGCACATACTTTATTACTGTCTTCTTCTTCAACAATCCCTGCAAGTGATATTTCGGCATTCATGAAGGACAAGAGCCGCATGTTAATTGGCCATCCATTCAATCCTCCACTTGTAATGCCTTTAGTTGAAGTCGTACCAGGTCAATTCACATCAAATGAAGCAGTAGAAGATGCGCTCGTGTTTTACAAAACACTGGGCAAAGCCCCACAACATATCCAAAAAGAAGTTTTTGGTTTTGTAGCGAACCGATTGCAGTTTGCTATGCTGAGGGAAGCTATGTATTTAGTTGATGAAGGCGTAGTTGCAATGGAAGATGTGGACGAAATCGTCAAAGATTCAATCGGGTTAAGATGGGCAGCAACCGGACCGATGCTCGGAATGCATCTAGGTGGTGGTCAGGGTGGTATGGAATCATTCATGCGCCATCTCGGTCCGACCATGGAAAAGAGCTGGGATGCACAAGGAAATCTCAAAATGGATGAGGAAACTATTTCCCGCCTATCGACTAAATCTCGCGAATCCTACGGCCGTTCAACCATTGATGAACTTGCGCAAATGCGTGACGAAAAGCAGATGGCCATATTAAAAACAAGAGATAAATAAGTAAAAGGCTGTCTCGAATTCATCGAGACAGCCTTTCTATTATTCCAATCCGGTTATCTTCATTTCTTTAACAGGCAAGAACATTTCGCCAGTATTCAAATAAGTCACGTTCACTTGATCTCCCTCTTTCAAGTAGACCGCCAAAGGCTCCACTTCTGTGGATACTAAGTAATTGGTACCGTCCATTAACATGAACGAAACAAGTGTGAAATCTCCTACTCGTTCTTTGTAGACGCGCTCGACATTACCGGTAGTTGTAGCTTCCTCTGAACTAGAACTTCCATCTACACTGCTGCCACCACGTTGCAATGCTGTTTTATACAACTTCAATGCTTCGTTTGGTGTATTGGCAAAAGCGGAAATTTCGGGATTTGCCGCAGACACGATAAAGTAGTTTTGCAAAAATCCATTGGCATCAAGAACCGGAGTCAACCAACTTGCTTCCCCGTAGAAATTGTACAGAATGGGCATCTCACCAAACCATTTTTTCTCGATGAATTTCTTTTCAACGATTTGAAGTGCACCATATGAATCCATATAGGACTCTTCCATATTACCTGTATAATAAGTGGCTTCGCCTGTTCGTGCATCCGTTAATGAATACCCAAGCATGGAATCCACGCCTTCTTTTGGACTTGTGAAATCAGTGAAGTAATACATTTCCCCATTCTCATTAAAAACAGGGCTGACATTCGCTTCTGTTCCTTCATCGGAAGGGAGCTTCACATCTTTTTTACCAAACTTACTGTTCCAGAATCCATGAACGTAGTTTCCGAAATAACCATTTTGCAAACTCACCACTTCTGGCGATACAGCTCCATCAATGAAGTCAGGGACTTCGTTCAATGCATACGTTTTGACGTCACCGGATTGTGGATTCACCACAGCTACTCCTGTTACCTCAAAACCATTACGTGCAGATACGAACTTCCCGAATGAACGGATATAATGCGGCTTACCTTCGTCATCAATTTCAAGCTGCATGTCACCATGGAAAATTGTTTCTGGCAACTCCAGACGTAAATGGCGTGCAACATTTTTTTGGAAGAATGATGATGGTGTATACGACATTTCTGCTTTTACAAACTTCGGATTGTCCGTTGAATCGGTTGCACTCATCATGAAATATCCTGGGGTGGTGTCCCCATTCACCCATTTAAAGAAACCGGAAAACTCAACTGGTGCAATGTAAACAAAGGCATCATCCACTTTTTGAATTTGCAATCTGCCTAATTCGTAGTAACTCGTATTCGGTACTTGACCGAATGCTTTTTTCATTTTATTGCGTGCAAATTTTGGTGGAACACTTGCAGGCGTTTCCTTTTCATCAAAGGCTTCGATTTCAACTTCTTGCTTCATTTTTGCGGAATCGAATTTTTCATCTGCATTAAACAACAAAGCGCTTAACATGTAGCCCCCAAATACAAGGGAAGCAAGGAAAAGTACTCCTTTAATTTGACGTTCTTTACCTGTTGCTGAAAATACGCCAAGACCTGTCGCCAAAATGGCAAGCGGCCAAAGAGCAGATAGATTTCGATCTATATTCGTTACGTAATAGAATGTGAAGATTATAATTGCCAACCCAATTGCAGTTCCAATAATTCCAGCGGCAATTTCTTTGCGTTTTTCTTTAGGCAATGTCAGCGGCATAATTAGAACTGCAACAACGATTGCAATGATGATGCTATAAAGGAAAGTTAATCCCATTTGAACTCCTCATTTCTTAGATGTATTCTCCTCTTTAATACGGGTGAAATGGTTAAAAGTTTCACCGCATGTGTTTTTACATACAAAAAAGTGACTGCTAACTGGTAGCAATCACTTTTTGAATATAGTTTTTGAAATTGTTTGAGGTAATCCCCCGAACCTCTTCTTCAGTAAAATGTCTACTTAAAATATTAACCACATTTTGTGTATCACTCGCATCACACAAACCTTCGACAAACACACTAATGCCATCAAAATCTGAGCCAAGTCCCAAATGCTGAACACCTACTAACTTCGAGAAATGAGTAAGGTGTTGCATCAAGTGTTCAAGAGTAACTGGATTCCCCTCATTGTGGATAAACGGTGGATAATACACGACGTGGATGTGTCCTCCCTTTTCGACCAATGCTTCGGCTTGTTCATCGGTTAAATTCCGCGGGTGGTCACAAAGGCTTCTTGCATTCGAATGACTGGCAATTGAGTGTTTCGCTTGTGCAACCACATCCCAAAATGACTGTTCGTTCAAATGGGATACATCGATTAAAACATTATGTTCATTCAACATTTCCACCACTTCGTACCCAAATGGCGTCAAGCCTAAATGGGATGGTTCATCCGCTCCATTCGCCAATGCATTCGCATGATTCCATGTAAGCCCTACAAGCTTCACCCCTGCATCCAGCAAAGCGCTCAACTTGCCAAGGTCTTCGCCAAATGCATCTGCACCTTCAAGTGTCAGCACAGCACCGATTTCATTCTCTCCGAGATGTTCAATCTGGGTCCAATCTGTAATGTGGACAATTTCTGGATTCGGTGCAAGCACGTGTGTATGGAACAATTCAATCTGACGAAGGGCAGCCATAAACTTTTCATTCTGAGGCACTTCAGGAGAAATGAATATGGCAAAAAACTGCACTTGGACTTCTCCAGCAATCAATCTGTTTTTATTCGCTTGCAGACAGTCTGCAATTTCATATGGAGGTAATTCATCCATTATCGACAATTTATAGAGAACATCACAATGTAAATCGATTACTTTCATATTATGCCTCCTTTATCGGATTCCCTTCAAGACTTGCTTCATATAGTCACCGCCATGAGGTACGAAGTCTTCAAGTGACACCTTGATTTCTAATCGATCTTTATCAATTGATAGTATGCACCCCAAAGATATTTGATCAACTTCACGCTCGTATAACCTTACCACTTCAGAAATAGGTGCTGAATAAATGGCACTGACTTCTTCTTCCTGTAAATGGAAGTAAGGACTACCGCCTACCATTATATAGACATACGTGTGTGCAAATTCATTATCAATAAAATCCCTTAGCACAATACTGTCTTTCAAAATGCCGATGGGTCGAAGGTCTTCCATACTAAGATTAACACCGAGCTCTTCTTTCACCTCTCGGATTCCTTCGTTTACCGTTTCAGTAGCAAGGAGATGCCCAGCAGCTGTTATGTCAAAAAGGCCTGGGAAATCTTTTTTGGCATTACTTCTTTGTTGAAAATAGAGGTGCGGCACTCCATTAATCTGTTGGACAAACCAGCAATGAAATGTCTCATGCCATAGCCCCTCTTGATGAATAAAAGCTCTCGTGTTTTCCCCGACCTTTTGATGCTTTTCATTAAAGACTGTCAGAAGTTCATGTTCCAAGTCATATCACCAAGTTTTATTTAATTTGTCTTTATAGAAACGAATGGCATTTACATATCGTTCGATGTCTTTATCTCGAGTTGTGGTTGATACCACGCATAGCAATGTTTCCATAGCAAGTTCATATTCTTTTAAATTATGTAACGTCATAGCAAAAAACACCGGCATTGCTTTATTTTCCGGAAATTCAGCCATTCCTTTTTCAAATACGTTCCGTGATTTAGCGTATTCTCCAATCACGCGATAAGTACTGCCAAGTCCAACAAAAGCTCCTTCTCTCTCGTGTCCTGTCAATCCATTATCAAGTGCTTGTTCATAATATGGAACCGCTTCTCTTTCCATGCCTTGGACGTCGCAAGCCCATGCACATTGGTAGAGAATAGCTGGATTATTTGAGTCATTCAATAATAAACTCTTTAATATAACCAATGCTTCCAGAGCATGCCCATTTTCTCTTAATTGAATAGCCCGTTCTAAATTAGTCACTTTAATCACCTACCACTTGAGGCTCATATACAATTCATCCACATATCTATTATCTGATTTCATTGCATGATGCTCTTGACCGAAAGTTTTAAACCCGACTTTTTCATACAACCGAATGGCAGCTCCATTAGAGGATACAACCGTTAAATTCATTTTTTCTACCCCCTGCCAAGTCTTTGCATGATCAATCGTCGCTTCCAATAACACCTTTCCGATTTGCTTACCACGTACTCGAGGGGTCACATAGACAGCCAACAAGTTCACTCGGTGGCGTAGTTTGGAAGCTCCTTCACCTGATACGGTCATCACACCTACCAATTCATTATCGATAAATGCTCCTAGTGTCGAACTTCCTACTGCCTCTAGATTGTTTGCTACTCGCTCCACTGGATTTTTACGGGCGATTGCATCTTCGTAAGTCGTTGCAAAAGCATCAGGATCTTGCTGCAATGCTTCCAATCTTAACTCCCAATATTTAAACGCATCTTCACCTGTCAATTTACGAATTTCCATTTGGTTTCCCCTTTATTTATCCACACTCATTTTTTTCTCCATCCATTTTGCAATGGCTTTTTCATCAGACTTATTTGTTTCCCGAAGCGCTTCAACTACGCGCTCCACACGAGCTGTTGGATGATTTTGACTTAGTTTTGCTTTCCCTTTGATATTATCGATAGAAATCGTAAAACCCATTACTCCTTTCGATAAAGAAGAAATATAGGAGGGGTCCACACCCATTAAATTGTATGTGCTAGTAGGCTCCTCGTACTTTTCTGTTAAAGCAACCATAGATTGCCATAATCGCGAATCGCCTTCTTTTAGGAGTTTCACTTTTCCTGTAATCTCAACCGTTACATAATTCCATGTCGGGACTGTATTTTGCGTCTCATACCATGATGGTGAAATATAACAATGTGGGCCCTGGAACAAAACCAATACTTGTTGATTCTCAATATCTGCCCATTGTTTATTTCCTACTGCAAAGTGCCCAATGAGCTCCGTTTTATCCTCACTCAATAACAGCGGCAGTTGTGAAGCCGTCAATGAACCTTCATGAATTGAGGTAAGTGTCGCAAATCCATAGGTCTCTATTACTTCATTGATTTCTTGTCGATCAATCATTTCAAAATATGATGGAATGTAAATAATTTTTCCCTACCTTCTTTTAGCAGTGCCCACTATTTTCACACCTGAATAGTGAGTGGTTAAAATTGCATCTTTTTCTTTGTCTACTCGATACCCTTTAGCATTAACACGTGAGCTTACAATTTTATGCAATTCTTCATCGATATAGTCTAAAGCAACCCCAGCATCGTGAGTTTTCCGCTCACTGCCCTTACAATCTCCTTGTTTTGAAAACTGGATGCTACATAAAATTTCATACTAATTTATCTGAAGATAAAATATCGCATACTCTACCAACTTGACCATCTTCTAAACGGACTTTAATGCCATGAGGATGATGGGCAGAATTGGTTAGCAAATTCTTCACAATCCCTTTTGTTTTCACTCCTGTACGTTGATCTTCTTTTAAAATAACGTTCACTTCTAACCCAGGTTTTACATCTGCACGATTTTGACCATTTGCCATGAGTCATCACCCTTTCTTTTGATTTATTTTATCATAAAAAAAGACATGCACTCCGACAATTCAGAATTGTCAAAGTGCATGTTCTTTTAGATAAACCACAGTTTAGTCTACAAACGGCGGACCGATTATCATTTGATGGGTACGTATCCCGTTTTTTCTACCAACTCTTGTCCTTCATCCGAAAGAATCCAATCAATGAAGTCTTGGGTATTTGGATTGTTTGTTCCAGCAGTAATTGCGTAGAATTCCGCTGTTATTGGATTTGTCCCTGAGCGAATGGATTCTTTATCAGGATGGACCCCATCCACCTCCAGCAATCGTATATTCTTATTTTTCACCATTTCTGTAAAGAAAAAACGGAACGTATAACCGATAACATTTTTGTGATTTTTATATTCAGTCACTTTATTGATAACATCGCCGATGCAATATCTTGGGTGGGAGCTTCCATTTTAAACTTATAGCTGTAAAAAAGCACAAAAAACTGCCCTTGAACAATTCGATCTTGTTCATAGGGCAGTGTTATCCTTCTTATTCGAAATGTTTCTCCAAATCATCCAACATCAACTGGGCAGCTATGTAACCACCAGCTGTATTCCAAATTGTATCGTCCACTTTGAATACTTTATTTGCTTTCGCAACTTCAAGGTTTTGGAACAATGGATCATTAATCCATTCTTCTTCTAATTTTGTTGCTTCTTTGTCACCAGTTTCATACGTAAAATAGAACAAGATATCTCCATCCATTGCAGGGATTCGCTCTTTTGTTACGCCCTTTTCAGCGAAATCAGCAACATCTTGCTCAGCAGGACGTGCAAATCCAAGCTGTTCCAAAATGACACCCGAGAAAGTATCTTTATGGTAAATACGCACATCGCCAGCCATAAAACGAACCATTGATACTTCTTGTTGTGTTTTATCGCCTAAAGACGCTTTCATGTCTTCAATCCGGTTATTATAAGCGTCCAATTTTTCTTGGCCTACTTCTTCTTTATTGATTGCTTTTGAGTACAGTTCGAAATTTTCCTGCCAGTCGCCACGCAACGTTTCCGAATAAACAGTTGGCGCAATTTTGCTTAACTGCTCGTATACTTTTTCATGGCGCATTTTATTACCGATAATCAAATCCGGTTTAAGTGCTGCAATCGCTTCAAGAGAAGGTTCAGACTCTTTACCTACTGGCTTCGTGTCTTTTAATTGTTCAGCTGTGTGTTCATACCAAGTATCTCCAGTGTACGCTTCGACAGCTCCTACAGGTGTGACACCCATTGCAAGTAAAGCTTCCACACCTTCGTTAGTTAAAACAACAATACGTTTCGGTTCGCCTTTAATTGTTGTTTCACCCATTGCATGAGTCACAGTGTAGCTTTCTTCTTTTACTTTATCTTTGTCTTCACCACTAGTTGGTGTTTTTTCATCTGTTTTGCCACATGCAGCTAAAGTGACTAGCATGAAAGCCATTAATAAAAGACCTAATTTTTTCATGTTTCTTTCTCCTTTTATCATTCAATTGAGAATGAAAATCATTTACAACTAGTACTTTATATGCTACGATTTTATTTGTCAACCAGTGTTTTAAATAAAAATTTCAGGGGTCTTTTATGATACATACAAATAGTAAACGCGGATGGGGAATTGCAATTGGCGTGTTTGCCATTCTTTTTCTCATGAGCGCCAGTCTGGTTTACGGCTACACCGATACGACCTGGCGGGATGCATACCTTTCTTTTTTCAATCCAAATGGTTCAAATGAACATCTTATTATCAAAGATGTACGATTTCCCCGTTCTTTAATCGCCGCATTCGTCGGTGCATGTCTTGGTGTTTCTGGTGCCATCATGCAATCAATCACACGAAACCCACTATCCTCACCGAGTATTCTTGGTGTGAATGCAGGTGCAAGTTTCTTTGTAGTTGTGGGCGTTGTGTTTTTCTCCGTGCAAAGTCTGCAGTCCTATATGTGGCTAAGTTTTGCCGGAGCAAGTTTTGCTTTTATTCTCGTGTTCGTTTTGAGTAGCGCAGGTCGTGAGGGACTGACACCGCTTAAATTGACATTAGCGGGCTCCGCCATTACCGCTTTATTTGCTTCCTTTACACAAGGACTATTGGTATTAAATGAGACTGCACTTGATCAAGTATTATTTTGGCTTGCCGGTTCGGTGGCAAATCGACCAATCGAATTACTAATCACTGCATTGCCCTATATGGCTATCGCTTTGGCAGCAACTTTCTTGCGTGCTAAAGAACTTAATGTGTTGAGTATTGGAGACGATGTGGCAGTCGGGCTTGGTCAACGGACAATTTGGATTAAATTTTTCTTTGGTGCTTGTGCTGTGGTTTTAGCAGGGTGCTCCGTTGCTGTCGCTGGCCCTATTGGCTTTGTCGGCATTATTATTCCCCATTTAATCCGCTCTCTAGTCGGACTTGACCATCGCTGGATTCTTCCTTATTCAGCCATAGGGGGAGCCATCCTTCTATTGTTGGCGGATATAGGAAGTCGCTATGTACTCATGCCTCAGGAACTACCAGTTGGTGTCATGACGGCTCTAATTGGTGTGCCGTTCTTTATTTTTGTGGCTCGCAGAAAGCTGGGGATTTAACAAATGAAAATTTTCAAACGAATAGATTTTACACGCCATCCTGTGATCGCCACTATCCTTGTGTTTGCTGCAGTTATTACGGTAATGCTGCTTTCTGCGGGGTCTGGGGAATTCCCACTATCTCCGAGCAAAGTACTTGCTGCTTTATTTGGTTATGGAGAAGAGTTCGACCGCATCATATTGATAGATTTTAGATTACCTCGTATTATGATGGCCCTTTTTGTAGGTATGGCACTGGCAGTATCTGGCGCAATCCTGCAGGGCATCACGAAAAACCCACTGGCATCTCCTGATTTAATAGGAGTAACAGCCGGAGCTTCATTCGCTGTAGTTTTATTTCTATCTCTATTTTCAGATGAAAATAATGCCCTCACCGTCAGTATTCAGTGGTTACCCTTATTCGCCTTTTTAGGTGCTACGCTGACCGCACTGATTGTCTTTGCACTATCATGGAAAAACGGCATCGCGCCGTTCCGACTTCTTTTGATCGGGATTGCAGTTGCTGCTTTTATGCAAGCTGGGACAACCATCTGGATTTTGATGGGTCCTATTTATCGAGCAAACCAGGCGACAATCTGGACGACAGGTAGTATTTATGGAGCCAACTGGTCTCAAGTTTCAGTAATAATGCCCTGGGCTCTATTGTTGATTATTATTTCTCTTTTGCTTCGTCGACAAATGAATATTTTGGAACTTGGCGATGATATTGCAACGGGGGTAGGTTCGAAGGTTCAACGAAATCGAGTTGTTTTGTTACTGATAAGTACCGGATTGACCGGTGTGGCAGTTGCGTTTGCTGGAGGAATCGGATTTGTTGGATTGCTTGCTCCCCATATTGCCAGAAGAATCGTGGGACCTAAATTTCAATCGATGGTGTTATTTTCAGCAGGTGTTGGCGCATTGCTTGTCCTCATTGCAGACTGGATTGCACGTGTTGCATTTGCCCCAATTGAAGTGCCCGCAGGTGTTTGGACTGCAGCTGTAGGTGCACCGTATTTCATTTTCTTATTAATGACCCAACGGAAAAAAGGTAGCTCATAATGAAGAGCCTCATAACGAAAGACCTGGCATCCAGTTTCCGATGGCATATGGACGAAGACGCATTGTACACACTGACCTTTGATCAATTATTTGATCCACAAGTCCGTGAGCACCTTTTTTCACGTTTAATGAGTGAGTATGGAAGTCCTTCAAGAGGGCATGCCGCTTCGATGACAGCAAAACGAATCGGTTATATGGCAGCTCTCATGATTTATGCCCGAATTAAATATGGGGTTGTTGTTAAGGCAAACGAATGCCGATTTATTACCATCGAGGATAATTCCAAAAATTCTAGTTGGCTGCCAGTTTATTCGTTTCCAATCAATACTACTGAACCACTTCATACAACCGTTCAGTGGATTTCAAAAAATCTATATGCTTCTTTATTAGTTCCGATGGTTGAAATGCTTGCAAAAGAAAAAGGCATTTCCCGTGTCGTATTGTTCGAAAATATCTTTACCTATGTAAAATGGATTTTGGAAACCGTACTCAAAGATCACGATACCTTTCAGCGGTTAATCGATTTGCCAGCCGAGGAATACGGGATTGTCAAACAACATCCCATCTCTTTTTACGCATGTCATCAAGGGACAACACGCAAAACATGTTGTCTGTATTACCAAACGGAAATTGCCAGCAAACCGTGTAAAAGCTGTCCACTGTAAATACCAAAAAAGCTTGGGCATTTTTCTGTCCAGGCTTTTTCGTTCTAAGTTACTTTTCATACGTCAATGTTGTGTTTTCAGAAGAAATGTCCGATATCCTATCGTCCCATGTCATTGCATAAAAAAAGATGAGTACAAGACTCATCTTTTCTAACACTATTAATCTAAGATTTTAATTTTGACTGTTTTACGACCCCAATTTACTGCATCTTGCTCTTTAGCCATGAACAAATCAATAGTTTGACCTTTAATTGCACCACCAGTATCGCCGGCGATTGCTTCACCATAACCTTCAACCCATACACGTGATCCCAACGGAATGACAGATGGATCTACCGCGATAACTTTTTGGTTCGGATTTGCACGCAAGTCAATACCCGTTGCTGTAGTACCAGAACATCCCGAGCAATAAGCGGTGTATGCTGTTGCTGTTACTGTCATCTCTTTAACTGAAGCTGAAGTTTGTACGGCAGCTGGTGCCGGAGCAGATGCTTTAGCAGTTGATTGAGATTGAGCTGGAGCTTTTGCTTTATTAGAAGCAGGTTTAGCCGTTGTATGCGCAGAAGCAACTTTTGTTCCTTCCAATACTAACTGGTCACCTGGGAAGATTAAATCACCAGAAATATTATTCCAAGTTTTTAATTCCTTAACTGTTAAGTTGTGCTTTTTAGCGATTTTGAAAAGTGAATCACCTTTTACAACAACATGTTTGTTTACTTTGTCTGCTACTATAAGTTCTTCTGATGGATATATAAGAGTAGACTCTAAGTCGTTCCAATCTTGTAAATCTTGTACGCTAACATTGTTGTCCTGGGAAATAGACCACAATGTATCTCCTGATTGTACCGTATGGACGCTAGATGCAGATGCTTGCCCTGCCGCCCCTACTGATAGTGCTGCAATTGCAGTTAGTGCAACGATTTGCTTTTTCATAAATGAATTTCCTCCTTTTCACTAACGAAAACAAGCATACCACCCCCGCATTGCAGATCAATTGCAAAGCCGTGTGTAGAAGTTTTCAATTGCGTGACAGGATTCGACACCTTGTTATATTTGTAATATATACATTTATGTCCATATTTTATGGATAACATCCAACATCATCTATTTTTTATTAAAAATACGTTTTCACATAAAGACTCTGTAAAAATTGCGATTTCCTTCTATATAAAGAAAAACATCTTTCCATGTGGAAAGATGTTCAGACTGTAGCCAAACAATAATATGAGTTAATATACCTGTATACTATTGAAAAAGATCGGATGCAAGAAAATGTTGATTTCCATTGCGGCGGACGCGCTTTTCGGGCACGGCTTCAGTCTCCTCGACAATAGAAAAACCGGTGCGCCTGCGGTTACTCGACGCAGTATACATTGCTCCTGTTTCTGTTTCTACATCGCTTCGCTAGCTTCGAAACACGAAAGTGCGTTGCATCGCTTCGCTAGCTTCGTCGCAAACGAAAACTTACATTTGCACTATTCGTTTCCTGCTATTTCCGTTAAATTCCTTTACACTGAAAAAAACAACATCAAGGAGGAAGTTCATCATGGCACTTCATTCATTTCATTTAACCGCAAATTGGCCCGGTCTCCGTAATGACGTAGGCACCATTCATACCGCAAACTTACATACCGAAGTTTCGATTCCACCAGAAATGGATGGACCAGGTATTGGAACAAATCCCGATGAAATGTTATTGGGTGCAGCCGCTACCTGTTACATTATTACACTCGCAGCTATGCTCGAACGAAGCAATATTGAAAAAGAAAGTTTGACGATGACGTCTGAAGGCATCGTTTATATTACCAATGGAATCATCACATATAAAAAAATCATTCATCGTCCCCATCTTATTTTATGTTCCGAAAAGGATTTGGATTTAGCTCGGAAACTGTCACAGAAAGCCGAAAGCTCATGTATGATCAGTCGAGCATTAAAAGGAAATGTGGAAATCGAATTAGAAGTAATCCTGGAAGTTAATTAAACTCTATTAGAGAAGAGGGATCAGATGGATTTACAGTTACAAGATAAAATTGTTCTCGTGACCGCATCGAGTAAAGGTTTGGGAAAAGCAACGGCTTTGGAATTTGCAAAAGAAGGCGCAACCGTCCTATTATCGAGCCGTAATGTAGAGACGTTGGATAGCACTGTTAAAGAAATCCAGCAGCTGACAAATAATCCGAAAGTCTATTACAAGAAATGTGACATGTCTTCTGTAGAAGACCTACATGCTCTTTTCTCATGGGTATCAAAAGAATTCAATGGTGTGGATATTTTAGTTAACAATACAGGTGGACCAACAGCTGGAGGATTCAAAGATGTAACAGACTCGGATTGGATGGCGGCATTTGAGAAAAACTTACTGAGTTATATCCGTACGACTCGTGCTGTTTTGCCTCACATGCAATCAAACGATTTTGGACGCATCATCAATATTTCTTCTTCTTCAACAAAAGAAGTGATTGATGGATTGATTCTCTCCAATACGTTCCGTTCCGGAATGGTCGGAATGACGAAAAGTCTGGCCCGTGAATATGCAAAATATAATATTTTAGTGAATACGATTGGTCCTGGACGCATCGCTACTGACCGTGTGGCAGAACTTGACCATCTGGTAGCTAGTCGCCAGAATGTCTCTATAGAAGACATTGTCAAATACAGTGAGAGTCTTATTCCTATGGGGCGTTATGGACAGCCAGAGGAATTTGCCAAAATCGTATTATTCTTAGCTTCCCCCTTAAATACATATTTGACCGGTCAATCTCTGGTGATTGACGGCGGTATGTTAAAAGCGTTATAACTTTTCGCACCAGTCTTTCATGGATTGGTGCTTTTTTCAATTAATAAAAAAAATCCATTCTCTGATTAGAACGGAAGGATGACAAGAATTTTATGATAGACCCTTTCCGCCTAGTGGGGAAAACGTATTCATCGTATTCATTCCCTTAATAAGAGGGCGGCCTTTTTGTATCAACATTTTTACTGCATCAAGTGATAGAGAAGCTTTATGTGCTTCTGCGTTTTGCCAAACTTCAGTAACCCAAATCCCATCTGGTACTTCTTCTTTTACACTAACGATATAAAGCTCACATTCTTCCAGTGTGTTCATCGCCTCTGCAGCTTCCAACAATATACCGACCAATTCATCACGTTTACCTTCAATGGTCGTGATTTCTCCAAACATACCAAATCTGTTCATCATATTCTCCTTTACATACCAACCGGATATTGAGGCAATTTCAGGTGGAATGTGGTTCCTTGATCAATCACACTGTTCACAGTCATTTGTCCACCGTGATCATTAATTGTGGTAAATACTTGTGTTAACCCTAAGCCAGTGCCATCACTTTTACTTGAATAGAAAGGAGTTCCAAGCAAGTTTAGTTTATCTTTCGGAATGCCCACTCCATTATCACTGATTTTCACATGGACTAGGTCATCTTGAAAGTAATGCTCTATTCGGAGCTTTCCTTTTGACGGCATCGATTCGATTGCATTTTTTATCAAATTAAAAAACGCTTTCAAATATAGATTTTTCTTGCCATAAATATGTTTCCTACAATCCCTTATATCCATTTCAAGTTCTATATTGTATAGCTTGTCTTGAAATAAGAAGACGATTGAATTCAACTCTTTACATACGTCGATCTCGACTAGCTGTTCTTCGTAAAGGTTCGGCCTGGATACTTGAAGTAAATTTTGCAATGTGTCGATTGCCTTCTCTAGTTCGCTTTCCATCGTGAATAAATAAGGGTGTGAATTATGTTCTTTCAATAATTGCAGGAAACCTTTTACTGATGTAAGAGGATTTTTTACTTCATGTGCGATTCCAGCAGCAATTTGCCCAATTGAAGCCAATTTTTGTCGGTCATTTAACATTTTTTCAGTTTCTTTTCGAACTGTGATATCCCGCAATACGGTTTGAATGGCTCTTCTGTCACCGAATTGTACCGGATGACAGTATAGCTCGACATCGACCAGCGTCCCATCAAAACGCGTAATGGTTTGTTCGATCATGCGAGTCGGTTCATTTCCAATCATGGTTTTTTGAATTTTTTCCCGAATCATGTCCTTCATGTCGAGCTGAAAAATGTTTAAGAAATCCTTGCCAATGAACTCTTCTTTTGTACCTCTTAGAAAATTCGAGCCGGATTGGTTAATATAAAGAACTTCTTGATTAACATGAATAATGATGGTTTCTACAGAGTATTCAATTATCTGACTGTACATTATTTCGCTATTTACTTTCGATTCCATAGACTCTAACACTTGATTCATGATTCCGCTCCATTCTACATTGGACTGGGCAAATATGTGAAGGATATCTAAAAAAACCGTTACAAATTGATAGTTATTCAAATTAAATATCTAATTAATATGAATTTTCGCTTAATTATATATATTGTAACTGATAATTTCATGAATGAAAACATATATTTACCATTTTTAATGCAAATATCAATGATTTTTAAGAGTTTTATCTAAAATAATTAGTATTATGTTCTTCATTGCAAAAAAAATTATATTTTCTTCTCGCTTTTTCTATCTTTTTACCTAGCATAAAAAATTCTATTATTACTTAATAGAAATCCAAAATCTTCTCTTCATCACGCCTTCTTCCGTGATGAATAAATCGTCCTCTATTCCTCCGTTATTCATAATCACTTTAGCAGAACCTATATTGTCTTCATCACAGGTGATTAGAACTTGATCAATCTGTAGCTCTTTACATTTTGTTAAAACTTCTTTTAACAAGTAGGTTGCGTACCCTTTTTTGCGTTCACTTGGAAGAATACCATATCCGATATGTCCTCCGATGTTCCGCAAAAATTCGTTCAGTTCATGCCGAATATCAACCATGCCGATTATTTGATCTTTACCATCTATTAAAAAATAATGGGAACTTGGAACCCATGGATGTTCTCCCTTCGCACGTAAGTCCAATGCGAATAAAAACTCTTCATATGTATCAAATCCCGATAAATCCATACTACTCGGAACCATTCGATCGGAACCCCACTTCACCATGAAATTTTCATGTTGTTGTTTCCACTCAAGTGATGGTTTGACTAATCTCATTCATGTTCCTCCAAATCAATTAAACGTTTAATCAAAAAAATAGTTACAGATACTTTTCAGGATAATTTAAATATTCTCATTTCTCTCATTATATGTGAAAAGCACCACTTTTGAATAGAGTCCAATCTGTTTGCGATTGAAAAAATAAAAACGAGGATTCTCTAGGAATCCTCGCGTGCATTTTATTTTTTGTAAAAGTTTTTTTGATCGCTTTTCACTGCATCCTGCGGTGAATCTGAAGTACCGAAATTCTTAACATCATCAAAGCTATCTTCGTAATCTCGGACGCCACCTGTATCTTTTATTGGGTGTTCCGTCGAAGAACCAAGAATGTCTTCTTCAGATGGTCGACCGTCCGTGCCAAAATCATGATTTGCGTGTTCAATGCACGTACGTGCAGTCGGCAATGCTTCCAGTCGTTCAAACGGAATATCTTCCCCACATACGGTGCAAATACCATATGTTCCATTTTCGATAGCCTGCAAAGCTGATTCAATTTGTTCGACTTCCTCTTCTTTATGGTGTTCAATTGCCATTTCTGTATTTTGATCAGTTAAATCCGTCGCGTTATCAGCCGGATGATTATCATAATTGGATAACTCCGTTGTTTCTAAATGATGGTCTTCATGAAGACGGTTTTTCACATCTTCCAGGTCTTGAGTAAGTTGGTCTTTTAGTTGTTTCAATTGTTGATCATTCATAAATAGTTCCTCCAAGTTCTTTTCGCTTTCCCTATCTATTTCCTTTATTGTGGAAATCAAACCTTCTTTTGAAATTTTGAATGAAAGGCGTATGATTATAGAAGAAAACTGGAGGGGGAATTCGCCTTGTCTAAAAATCCTTATTTACTTGTTACCGGAGGCGTTTTTGCTCTGTTTATTGCCATGAGTATCGGCCGCTTTGCCTACACGCCAATTCTACCTTTTATGCAACATGAAAGTGGCTTCTCTACCCGATTTGCCGGATATTTGGCATCAAGTAATTATGCTGGTTATTTGGTAGGTGCCGTGATTGCAAGCGTCGTTCCTTTAAAGCGCAACCGGGCCATTTTTTTGCGTATCTCTATTGTCATCAGTATTTTATTAACGTTAGTCATGGGACTTACATATAATCATACCGCATGGATGGTCTGGCGATTCCTGTCCGGCATTACAAGTGCATTCGTCTTCGTCCTTGCTTCCAGTTTGATATTGGATCAGTTGGCCAAACAAAGTAAACTCGGTCTGGTCGGTGTCATGTATGGAGGAGTTGGTCTAGGAATTTTCGTATCAGGCATGCTTGTTCCACTATTAATAAACAAGTTTCAGTACGAAGGTGCCTGGATAGGACTTGCGTGTTTGGCAGCAGTATTAAGTATCGTAGTCTTCTCAACTGTTAAAGAAGACCACGCTGAACCGACTATTAGTTCAGCCGCGAACATCTCAACACCATCCAAAACACCAAAATGGCTACCATGGTTACTCGTAGCGTATGGGTTGGAAGGATTAGGTTATATCGTGACAGGCACATTTATTGTAGCCATCGCTGAAATGACTCCCGCTTTCAGTGGAAACGCTACGAGTGTCTGGGTTTTAGTCGGTTTGGCTGCAATTCCTTCGTGTATTATATGGGCTTATTTTGGCAGTAAATTTGGCTACATGTTGTCACTGATGATTTTATTGATTATCCAGTCGATTGGTATCGCTTTGCCAGCCCTGTCTGAATCTTCTACAAGCTTTTATGTGAGTGCTGTTTTATTTGGAGCTACTTTTATGGGGGTTACCACTCTTGCCACAGCATTTGCTCGTAACAAAAATCCCCATGGCAGTGCTAGAGTTATCGCAATCATGACCACTATTTATGCACTAGGACAAATGTTCGGTCCCTCTATAGCAGGAGTTTTAACTGCCGAGACCGAAAGTTATGCATTAGCAATTTCTTGTGCAGCATCTGTAGTGTTTGTCGGTGCACTCTTCTTATTGCCTTTAATCAAGCATGAAAGGTTGGAAACTAAAAATGATATTAATTAAACAAATCGACCATATTCAATTGGCTGCTCCAATAGGAAGTGAAGAGACAGCACGCTCTTTTTATCGGGACGTTCTTTCTTTAGAAGAAGTTGAAAAGCCTGATAGCCTGAAACAGAATGGCGGAGTTTGGTTTTCAAATGGGAGTGTTCATATTCATATAGGCGTAGAACAATCTTTTGTTCCTGCAAAAAAAGCGCATCCTGCCTTCGAAGTAAGTGAACTTGAAGCATTGGCTGATCATATTCGTAGTAAAGGCATATCGGTACTGACGGATGATAGATTACCAGGAGCCAACCGCTTTTATGTTAATGACCCTTTCGGAAACCGCTTAGAATTTTTGGAGTGGTTGGAAAAATGAAATCATGATTTAAAATGAAAACGTGACACCTAAGTTCAGGCGTCACGTTTTTGTCCGATCATTTTTTTATATAGGCTCTGTTAACTTTTAATGTTGATTTAGGGAATTTGCTCCCTTTCCGCGGACGAACAGGCAAGCCTCCTCGGGCCAACAGGATGTTGCTCAAGATGGCGTTTCCACAAAATTGCATTTTGCGACGAGTAACCGCAGGAGCAGGGAGGTGGCGTTCTAGCTTTCGTTCCTTTGTCCTCGCTGCGAGGTCTTGCCCGCACGTAATTCCGCCGGAGTGTCTAATCAACAGTAGTGTTTAACAAAGCCTTTAAATAAAAAGGTATTAGTCAATACCTACAAGTGTGCTGCGTCTTTCCAATACCGTATTATCACGCCAGACCCCGTCCATCTTACCCATTCGCTCATGAAATCCGACTTCCCGAAAACCGCAGGACAAATGAAGTTTGAGGCTCGCTACATTTTCAGGGAAAATGACTGCTTTTAATGTCCAAAAACCCTTTTGTTCAGATGTTTTGATTAGTTCCTGTAGTAAACGCTTGCCTACACCTCTACCTTTCGCATCTGGATGTACGTATATACTAACTTCACCCACCCCTGCATATACAGGACGTGCCGAAGTATACAGCACCTTCGCCCAAGCCAACACGTGATTATTTTCTACTGCAACCATGTGACACTCAGGATGAGAGGTTTCCATCCATTTTTCATACGTGGGTGCCTGTGTTTCAAAAGTGGCATTTTTTGATTTGATGCCCTCTTCGTAAATCTCTTTTACTTCTTGCCAGTCAGTTGCCAGCATGGGACGAATTTTTACGGACATTTTTATACCTTCTTTATCAATTTAATTTTATCTTAGTTTTTAGTTGCATTTTGCAAACAATTAACATATAACTATATTAAAGAGGTGAATCATGGAAAACAAACGTGAGTTATTTCAAGTATTGACCCGCCGCTTCGGCCTTTTGAATAAAAATTGTTGCACCATTGGTGGCATTGATATTTCAGCTGTGCATAGTCATATTCTATACGAAATTGATAAACAACATGAACCAACCATGCAACAAATTGCAGAGCTTTTGGCAATTGATGTAACGACATTCAGTAGACAGATTCAAACATTAATCAAAATGGGACTGGTCACAAAATCCCCTTCCCTTGATGATAAAAGGTATTATATTTTATCCTTAACTACTCAAGGTAAATTCATGGCTACTGCCATTGAAACTTCCATGAATAATTACTTAGATGAAATTTTTTCACATATGAATGAATTTGAACAAGAAACAGTCTTGAGATCTATTAAATTATTGAATAATGCTATGGCAAAATCAAGTGTGTGCTGTACGCCTATTATATGAGCAAGAGAAATCTTGCTTATTTATTCACTATATACTTGCATTTTGCAAATAAATGAAAGAGAGACTAACGATGAACAATGAAAAAATGAGTTTTAGCATTTTGACGAATTGCTGTAGTTCTCCTGAATCTATACTTGAGGAAACGAATTTGCCAACGGTAATCGTCGGAGCAGGGCCGGTCGGTTTGGCTGCAGCTGCGCATCTGGCAGCTAAAAACGAACAGTTTTTGATAATCGAAGCCGGATCCACGGTAGGACATAATATTTTAAAATGGGGTCACGTCCGATTATTTTCCCCTTGGCAATATAATATCGACAAAGTGGCTTTGAAGCTATTGGAAGAAAGCCACTGGAAGGCACCTGTCATGAAGAGATTACCTTTTGGTAAAGATCTTGTGGAAGACTATTTAATCCCTTTAGCCAATCTGCCTCAAATTAACCCATTCATCAAATTAAATGCAAAAGTAGTGGCAATCAGTAAACAGGGAATGGACAAAATGAAAGATGCCAAAAGAGACGGACAGTCTTTCATCCTGTATATCGAAAAAGAAGGCACAACTGAAAGAATTGAAGCAAAAGCAGTCATAGATGCCACTGGTACTTGGGCACAACCAAATCCTGTGAATGCAGATAACGTGTGGACAAAGGGGGAAGAATTGCTTTCACCTCATATCAAATACGGCATTCCAAATATAAAAGAAACAGAACGTATTAAATTTGAACAAAAACGTGTTGCGGTTGTCGGTAGTGGTCATTCTGCAATCAATACAATCTTGGAATTAGCTGAATTGGAAGGAACGGAAATCGTATGGATTCTGCGTAAGAATCGTGTCGAGGAAGTTTATGGTGGAGAATCCCGGGATGCACTTCCAGCAAGAGGTCAATTAGGTTCACGTATTCATCAACTGGTGGACAGCGGCAAAATTAGCGTTCATACCCCTTTCCTGGTAAACGAAATCTCTAAAGAGAATGGCAAGTTAACCATTCATGGCACTATGAAAAACGAGAGATACTCAATTGATAATATCGATGAAATCATTGCAAACACTGGCTCTCGACCTGATTTCAGTTTCCTGCGTGAAATTAGACTCGACATTGATTCTGCTATCGAGAGTGTATCTGCTTTGGCACCACTTATTGACCCGAATATTCACAGCTGCGGGACCGTTCGTCCTCACGGAGAAGCCGAACTTCGGCAACCAGAAAAGAACTTTTATCTTGTGGGCATGAAGAGTTACGGGCGTGCGCCGACATTTTTGATGGCCACTGGCTACGAACAAGTCCGTTCCATTGTTGCACACTTAACAGGTGATCAGGATGCAGCAAAACGTGTGGAACTGGATTTACCTGAAACGGGTGTTTGCAGTACAAATATCTTTGGGAAGAGTTCATGTTGTTAACAATATGGAGGGTTTAAATTGGTCGTAAACAATGGCGGGAATCTATCAATAGCCTATTTTATCGCTTATCTAAATTTAATTATCCAAGCGAAGCAATGCTCCGTTATCTGTGCACAACAATACATGCTCGAAAAATTCTTTAAAGGAAATCCGAACCACTTTGGTCCAGTAACCTATCAGTCATTTATTCAGGCAACTGGTGAAATTAATAAGTGATGCATCTTGGCATAGTTACCTTGAAAATTAGATAACTATGCCTTCTTTTTACTGTTTTTTTCATTACCATGTTTAAAGTTTCCTGTATTCTTCGCAAGAGCCAATTGGATTTCTTTATCTGTTTCAGCAGCTTGAATTTTTGAAATCAACCTCTCTGCTTCCTTGCCTTTTACAATTTTGATTTCTTTCCCCTTAAAGTCAATAAAGACCGAATTATTTTTACTCACTCGATAACTAAAAACCTCTTCATCCAGACGATTTCGTTTATCTATATTGCTCATCTTTTAAAACATCCTTTGTAGTTAGTTAATTCCATTCAGGTAATGTTTTACGGAATCCATAAAAAGGTCTGAAGCCATGTTGTTCATAATAAGTATGTGATGTGGAGCTTGCCAACATTTCCATTCTGGTTGTTGAGTATTGGTTATGTACAAACTTGAGCAACTGTTGCCCAACTCCCTGACCTCGTACCTGTTCACTGACGAGGATTTCACAAATATAAAGGGTGATTGCTTGATCGGTCATTCCCCTCACATAGGCAACTATTACTTCATTGATTGTTGCAACATATGCAATATTGGAATGATCCCACGCTTTTTTTGTGTCTTCTTCTTTTTCTACAAGATTATTCCATCCTTCTAGCTGGTTCAATTGCTTGATGAATGGATAGTCACTCGGTTTGTATGGGCGGATTAGTATGGAAGGTTTCATGTTATTACCTCAATTTTGTATATGTTTACTTTTTGCATTGTTGTATGATTTATCCATATACTTTAATAAGGGTGGTGCAACAGATGTTTGAGAATGAAAAGCTGACTCTCGGTGTATTTCTTCTAGCAATTTCTGAAGGAATTTATTATACATTCGAGGCAAGGGATTATGTTTATATGGAAGACTACATGATTCACATTTCACTTTTAACCATGGTCATTTTTCAAACGTTTTTTTTGCACGTTTTTCTGGTAGAGTCTACTCAACAAAAACGCAAGAATCGGGTACTTTTATTTCTATACGGGATATTGATTGGTTTACCGATTTACTACTTCATCATACATCCTCAATATTCATTTCATGATGCTCAATTGTTAATTGAACAAAAAGAAAAAGTAGAGCTTCCGAACAAAGACAATGATGAGGAATTCAATGCAGATGATTTTGGATGGAAACACACAAAAAAAGTTCCTACACACGGCAACAATGAACTTTATTTTATCGCGGCTATTAAAGATGAAAAGATCTTATACTACACTTTCAATCCAAGAACAGGTGAATATTTCCTCTTCCATGAAACTAACCCTGAGTAAAATGAGCTACTCAAGGTTTTAAAGTTGCGAGTCCTTTTCTAATCAAATTTGCAGATACCGGTTTTTTCCCTAACTCACGAGACCAAACGGATAACTGGCCTATATGGTGGATTTCGTGCGCAATGGTGTGACGCATCACTTCTCCCCATGTGAGAATTTCGATGCTTCCATCCTGTCTGGTTTCTTGTAATTCGTTCATTTCCATATGGTTATCCCATGCATGGACAAACTCTCTTACGTCTTTTTGAAAGAGTGCATCCAATTCCTTCACCCGCTCCAGACTTTGATACTCGTCAAAACTCTCCTGGAAATCAGGCTTACCTTGCAAGACACGAATCCAGCTCCACTCCACATCGATAATATGGAATAATGTGTGCAAAATCCCCCCCACTCCACCTGTCCGGCCTTTTAATAATTCCTCCTGAGGTACGTCTTCACACCATTTGTACCATTCTTCTCTTACAATCCAGTTGTACTGAAAAAATGTCTTCATCTGTATTCTCCTTTCTCTTTCACTTAAATAAGTAATTCGCCAATCAGTCGATAATTTCCTATCGTATGAGCATTAATGATTTTTTTGCATAGGCTAGAAAGATGCAAATAGAAGAGTTTTAGAGTTAGAAGGGATGAGAATCAATGTGTGGAATTACAGGATGGGTTCACTTTGAACGCGACTTGCGAACACAAGCATCTGTAGTTGAAAACATGACAAAAACATTGGCCAAACGCGGACCCGATGATGAAAATGTATGGTTAGAATCACATGCAGTATTTGGGCACCGACGATTGACAGTTGTTGATCCTATAGGTGGCAGGCAGCCAATGACGAAAGTACAGCATGATACCCGCTATACACTTTGCTATAACGGAGAATTATATAACACGGAAGATCTTCGGAAGGAATTACTGCGAAAAGGCTATACCTTCTCTGGACACTCCGATACAGAAGTACTACTGACTTCCTACATTGAATGGCAAGAAAAGTGTGTGGAATATTTCAATGGCATATTTGCCTTTGCCATTTGGGATGAAAAGGATCAAAAAGTGTTTATTGCTCGCGATCGTTTAGGCGTAAAACCGCTGTTTTATACGGAACATGGCGGGGGCTTGCTTTTCGCTTCAGAAATTAAAGCTCTTCTTGCCCATCCAGATATGAAAACGCAACTGTCTCGAGAAGGATTAGCAGAAGTTCTGGCTGTGGGGCCATCCCGAAAACCCGGTTCCGGGGTATTCCATGGAGTGAAGGAATTGCGACCTGCTCACGCATTAACCGTTTCACGCCAAGGTCTTCGAATTTGGCGCTACTGGAACGTCAAAAGTGAACATCACACAGATTCAGTGGATGAAACGGCAGAAAAAGTTCGTTTCCTCGTAACGGATGCCGTCGAACGTCAACTTGTATCAGACGTTCCACTCTGTTCCTTTTTATCAGGTGGGGTTGATTCCAGTGCCATTACGGCCATAGCAGCCAATCGTTACAAATTAGAAGCAAAAGGACCTCTTCATACTTATTCCATTGACTATGAAGACAATGCCAAGTTTTTTAAAGCGAATGAATTTCAGCCGAATGCCGACGGACCTTGGATTGATAAAGTCGTCAATACATTCGGAACCGTGCATCACTCTTCCATCATTACGCAAGATCAACTAATAGATTATCTGACTGAAGCTGTGCATGTCCGTGATTTACCTGGTATGGCGGATGTTGACTCTTCCTTGTTGTGGTTTTGCAGAGAAATAAAAGAGGATTTCACAGTTGGCTTGTCCGGGGAGTGCGCGGATGAAATTTTTGGTGGTTATCCATGGTTTCACAATGCAAATGATTTAAATGGCACTGGTTTTCCGTGGATGCGCTCCACAACCGAGCGAGTCTCCTTATTAAAAGATGATTGGCGCAAAAAACTCAAACTCGAAGATTACGCACGTCAGGCCTATGAACAGAGTGTTGCCGAAACTCCTCGTCTCGATGGCGAATCAAGTCTTGAAGCAAAACGGCGAGAAATGTTTTATCTGAACATGGTTTGGTTCATGACAACACTTCTTGATCGTAAAGACCGAATGAGTATGGGAGCTAGCTTGGAAGTGCGGGTACCATTTGCCGATCACCGGCTTGTCGAATATGCCTGGAATATTCCTTGGGAAATAAAAATGGCGGGAAATCGGGAAAAAGGTATCTTGCGAAAAGCATTAGAGGGCATGTTACCAGACGAAGTCCTTTACCGCAAAAAAAGCCCTTATCCTAAAACCCATAATCCGTATTACACCGACCGTGTCCAAGGCTGGCTGAAAGACATTCTGATTGACAAAAATTCGATTCTGCATGAACTATTTGACCGTGACCGGTTGAATGAATTGGTTGAGTCGAAAGGAACTGCATTCAAAGTTCCATGGTTTGGTCAATTGATGTCTGGGCCACAGCTTCTTGCCCATCTCGCTCAAATGCACGTTTGGTATAAAGATAACAATATTCAATTGATTGATTGATTATTTCAACGAAAGAAAGAGCAGATTGAAGTCGAATTGACTCAATCTGCTCTTTTGTTATGACTTCATACCGGTATAAATTTGAATGGCATCTCTGAAGAATGCAGCCGTTCCTGACTGTTCTTTATCATAGTAGGCAGTAAAGCGTTCATCATCCACATACATCTGCCCAAGTCCTGCATGTGCTTCCTTGCTATACTTTGGCCAATAGTACATAAGCCATTGTTTATGCAGTTCAGCGGCTTTTTGGGCTTTCTCACTTGCGGGATCTCCCGTCTTGAAAGCTTCCGCTAAAGTCATGGCAATTTCATTGGCAAGCTTTGTTACTTCATCATGTTGTGCCTGCGTCATGTTTTTTAATTTGCTATTTGATTGATTGACCGTGTCATCTCCATATTTCGCACGAATTTCTTTGCCGTATTGTTGTTCATTATCATCTACCATTTTTTGTTTGAAGCCTTCAAATTTCTCATCGTTCGTCATGGTACTTCTCCCTTCTGTTGAAGAAATCGTTTTTTCCACGTTGGCAATCAGTAGATCTAGTTGCTTTCGTTTGTCGAGGAGTTGTGAACGATGATCATTCAAGGCTTTCACACCATCAAATGAAGGATTGTTCACGATTTGTTTGATGTGTTCGAGACTCAAACCTAGTTCTCTATAAAACAAGATTTGCTGTAACTTATTGACTTCCGCTTGACCATATATCCGATATCCTGATGAATTGATTCTCGCCGGCTTGAGAAGATTCATCTCGTCATAGTATCGCAATGTGCGTGAACTGATTCCCGACATTTTCCCTAATTTTTGAACTGTGTATTCCATCTCGTCACCTCCTCTTGATTTCATCGTACACCTTGACGTTGCGTCAAGGTCAATTGGAAAATCTAAAAAACTTGCAATAAGCTGAACTTTCGTACACTACTATAGTAAATCATTTCAATTGACTAATCATTTAAACGTATCTATATTAGTACAGTGAATAAATATAGCCCTCATCAGCTTAAGATGAGGTAGAGATCGCGATAAATAATAGTTACTTGAAAGAAAGTCAGAGAACTGAACTTGCTGATTTCAAGCGAAAGGATTTTTCGCAGAAGCACTGATCGCTCTGATTACTGTTGCTGGGACTGGCACTGAATATGTGCAGAACTGTCAAAGTAATTGACCATGAAAACTATCTTTTTGTCTGATTCGGTTTTTGCACACCGTTTCTGAATGCGTTTTATGTATTTTTTTTTACAAATCATATTTTGGGGGTAGATAGAAGATGAACGAAAGGAGCATATGCTTATGAACACGAACAAAAAACTAGGTTTATGGATTTTAACTGCGTTAGTAGTTGGAAATATGGTGGGATCCGGCATTTTTATGCTCCCCCGCACATTGAGTGAAGTTGCAAGCCCTGCCGGTGTATTATCCGCTTGGTTGATTACGGGATTTGGAGTGTTGATGATTGCACTCGTGTTTGGCAATCTTGCATTGAGAAAACCAAATTTAACTGGTGGTCCACAGATTTATGCAAAGGAATTGTTTAAGCCGGGCAGTAACGCTTCCACGTTGTCAGGATTTATGTCTTCTTGGGGATATTGGATTGGTAATGTTGCTGGTAATGTTGCCATCATCACCACTTTTGCAGGTTATTTGTCCACGTTCTTCCCTATTTTAGTTAATCAGGCTGAACTGTTTACCATTGGTAACTTCACTTTAAAAATGGGGAATGCACTTACCTTTACAGTTTGTACATTATTGTTATGGGGTGTGCATTATATCATCCTAAACGGTCTAGAAAATGCCGGGAAGATAAATTTTGTTGCCACTGCCACGAAAGTAATTGGATTCATATTATTTATTGTAATTGGTCTATTTGCATTTCAAAAAGCGAACATTCTTCCTTTTGTAGCGCCGAGATATGATGAGCTTGGACAATCTATTGGTCTTTTGGGGCAAGTTAATGGTGCAGCAGTAGCAACTCTTTGGGCATTCGTTGGTGTTGAATCTGCCGTAGTATTTGCATCTCGTGCTAAAAAACCAATCGATGTTAAGCGTGCAACGACGATTGGACTACTTATTGCTCTTACCATTTATGTAGGGATCAGCACGCTAGTTTTAGGAATGTTAAGCCATGAAGCACTAATCGCTTCTGATAAACCACTTATCGATGCCATTTCAACTGTGTTGGGACCAGTCGGTGGAAAAATTCTTGCCGCCATCGGTCTGGTCAGTTTATTTGGTTCCACAATTGGTTGGGTTATGCTGAGTGCTGAAATTCCTTACCAGGCAGCTAAACAAGGTTTATTTCTCCCTTCATTCGCAAAAGTAAATAAGAATGGGATACCTGTCTTTTCTTTAGTCATCACTAATTTAGTTGCACAGGTGTTCATATTCTCCACGGTATCAAATACGATAGCAGCCGCCTTTGATTTCATCATTATCGTCGCAACGCTGTCATATTTAGTTCCTTATTTCATTTCTTCTGCTTTCCAGTTGAAGCTGGTCTTTACTGGTGAAACATATAAAAATGGAAGAGGTAGAATTACGGATGGGATTATAGGAGTTCTTGCTACCCTTTACTCCATTTGGGTTATTTATGCAGGTACAGCCGACCTCAAGACTTTTACATTTGGTGTAATCCTATTAGCCAGCGGGATTCTGTTTTACAGTCGAGTTAAAAAAGCAAACAACAACATTTAATACCCAAAACGCCCACTTCATCTATGAAATGAAGTGGGCGTTTTTATGTAAATAAGCTTCAATCATAGTCATACATCCTTCTTCCATTCCATCCTGAAGAAGTGCGTTGGCAACTTCGATAGCTTTCTTGCGGACAGACGTGTCCAGGTTTTTCAATGAATCCGGATAATCATTGTTGTTCCAAGGCATGCGAAAACCTCCTTTTTTTATGTAACTGTTCCCGTAGATCATTTAATCAAAACAACATATCCTGAAACTTTGCAAAAGGAATTTATATTTTTGTGCAACCTGGAATGCGATTCTGTCTACCTGGACACACAAACTATCTACCTGGAGGTATGCTATTTGAAAATACCCCAAACCCTTCGCCACTATGAATGGGAAATGTATTTTATACAACCTGGAATGCGACTCTGTCTACCTGGACACACAAACTGTCTACCTAGACCACATTCTGTTTCCCCAGAAGTAGCGAAGGTGGAGCAATATTCGAGTTTCATTAAAAAAGAGTGCTGTTTAGGCACTCCTTAAATCAGTCGGTATTTTTCAGGGGAAATTCGAGTGTATATAACCATCTTACTTGCGAGAGAATTTCCTATTTTACTAGCATTTTCTATGGTGGAAAGATGCACCGATGATAATTAGTAAAATGAAAAGAACTACAATTATTGCAAAAGTACTCCCGCCTCTACGAGAGCAGTGGTCGTATTGACCACCACATGGTCCATAGCCACCACATTGACCGTAACCGCCGCCGTAATAATCCATGATAAAGTCCCCCTTTCCTTCAAAGATTCTTATATGATATGAAGGGGATGATGAAGGACCTAGGGATTTAGCGGAGTAAATGAGCTTTTTTGTTTACTGAAATGATGATTCCTTTTACAATTTATAGGATATTCTTTGACAAAGACCATTGTGTGTGTAATAATAGTCAAGTTAACATGTAAGGTAACAATTAAGTTTTGAAATTCTGGCATCTACTCGATGTTTTTGATTAAACTTATTCACACTGGCGCGACTATAGGGTCGCAAGGACGTAAAAGAAGGTAGGGTTTACGTTGCTTAAGGAAGACACCCAGTGGACAAATGACCGCGGCACGGAAAGCAAGGAACACTTTCTTAGGAAATTATTCCCCGAATATTCGGGATGAAAAATTATCATTCAGACTTTATGTTATCTTATCTATATAAGGGACATGCCCAATCGGGTATGTCCCTTTTCCAATTTTAATTTGAAATCACAATAAAAGCCGCACCTACTGCCAGGTTCCCCTGGACTCGGTGCGGCTTTCTATTATTTATTCACCTAAATCCACGTTATGGTAGACTTGTTGAACGTCTTCTAGGTCTTCAATCGCATCAATCATTTTCTCGAATTGCGCTTGTGCATCTTGTTCAAGCGTGATGTCATTTTGTGCTAGCATCGTCAGTTCAGCAACTGTAAATTCAGTAATTCCTACGTTTTTGAATGCTTCTTGCACAGCATGGAACTGATCAGGCTCAGCATATACAATCACTGATTCCTCTTCTTCTAATACGTCACGTACATCAACGTCCGCTTCTACTAAAAGTTCAAATACTTCGTCTGCTGATTTGCCTTCAATACCAATGACAGCCGTTGCGTCAAACATGTAGGCAACCGATCCACTTACACCCATGTTCCCGCCATTTTTACCAAATGCCGCGCGTACATCCGAAGCTGTACGGTTTACGTTGTTCGTCAGTGTTTCAACGATAACCATCGATCCACTTGGACCAAAACCTTCATAACGAAGTTCATCGTAGTTTTCTTCCGAACCGCCTTTTGCCTTTTCAATCGCACGATCAATAATAGTTTTTGGCACACTGTACGTTTTCGCACGCTCAAGTACAACTTTAAGTGCACGGTTTGATTCTGGATCCGGCTCACCTTGTTTAGCTGCCACATAAATTTCGCGACCAAACTTTGCATAAATCCGACTTGTATTTGAATCCTTTGAAGCTTTCTTTTCTTTAATATTATTCCACTTACGTCCCATATCGTTTCACTCTCTTTCACGTATATGTATCTATATCATACTATTACTAAAATGACCGCTTATGCACTTGCTTACTGTTGCATTATACACCAAGAGACATAAAAGTTTCGAGTGAAATCTCATTCGGGTGACAACAGAAATGCCAACAAAAAAGCGAACCCCATCAGAGCCCGCCTTTTGTTTTAGAGACCTTCAGTACTGATACGTGGTTGTGTGACCACAGTCTCTGTATTTTCATTTTTTTCTTCCGATACATCATTTGAGGAAAGCTTTACATTCTTTTTCTCAGTTTCCTTATGTGTCATGATTCTTTCATCTTGTTTATCTTTGTTCTTTGGTTCAAACATAGGTACACCCCCTCAATATGTTTGTTTAGATATAGGTATACCCGCAATTCACTTTTATCACACCCTTCAAGTACTAGGGGAGATTTTTTCCCAAGGATCACAACCATTTTATTTTCACTCGGATGTAATCGCAAAAAGACGAATGTTTTTTAATTTTATTATTAAAATCGTTCGATTTTTAACTTAATATCCACTTGAATCCATGAATTTTGTAAGTTACTATTGTCAAATATAGATTTAAGGGAATCAATTTGCGAATTCCCATTCACACAAATATTATTACAATTGAAGCAGATCATGAAAACTAAAAATCGTTGGTTGATTGCATTATCCGCTATAGGGGACCTTTTTGGTACAAAACAGCTTGGTGCAATTCAAGGCTATATATTAACAGCTTGGGCTGCAGCAGGATTGGTAAGCCCGATAGTTGTATCATGGATTCGTGAAACAACCGGCAGTTACAAAGGTACGCTAATCGTATTCTCGCTTCTTTTTTTAGTCGCTTTAACCATTTCACTGTTATTTCGATTAGATATTCAAAAGCTTCGCCAATTAAATGCACAGCAACGAGATTTTGTTGTTAAATCGTAAGCAAAGGTAACTGAGAAAAAGTTTACTCATCAGGATCAATAAAAGGAACAAGGAAGGTTGGGAAATTCATGACATTTACAGACTTATCCATCGCAACGAATGCAACCATGTTACCAATCCAGGAAATCGCAGACAAAGCAGGGATTCCTAGAAAAGCACTTGAACTTTACGGCAATTTCAAAGCCAAAATTGACGTTTCTTCCCTGCCACCTGCAACGAAAAATGGAAAAGTTGTCTTAGTTACCGCCATCAGTCCGACGCCCGCAGGAGAAGGAAAATCAACCGTGACAGTAGGATTGGCTGACGCGTTCAACCAGTTGAATGAATCGGTCATTGTTGCATTGCGTGAACCGTCTTTAGGTCCTGTAATGGGTGTAAAAGGTGGTGCCACTGGTGGTGGATTTGCGCAAGTATTGCCAATGGAAGATATCAACCTACATTTTACGGGAGATATCCATGCCATCACGACTGCCAATAACGCATTATCCGCATTTATTGATAATCATTTACATCAAGGAAATGAATTGAATCTCGACCCACGAAGAATTGCATGGAAACGAGTGCTCGATATGAATGACCGTGCATTAAGACAAATTACCATTGGATTGGGCGGTCCTATGCAAGGAATCCCTAGACAAGATGGTTTCGATATCACTGTAGCTTCTGAAATCATGGCCGTTCTTTGCCTTGCCACTTCTTTGGAAGATTTGAAGGAGAAGCTTGCGCAAATGGTCATTGCGTATACATACGATAAAGAACCCGTAACGGTTCGTCAGTTAGGCGTAGAAGGCTCCTTGACGATGCTTTTAAAAGATGCCTTCAAGCCGAACTTGGTCCAAACCATAGAAGGAACACCCGCCATTATTCACGGTGGTCCTTTTGCCAATATTGCACATGGCTGCAACTCCTTGATGGCAACCAACACAGCAAGAAGACTTGCTGATATCGTCGTAACAGAAGCAGGATTCGGAGCAGACCTAGGTGCGGAGAAATTCATGCACATAAAATCAAGAAAAGGTAACTTCCATCCTGATGCCGTTGTCATAGTCGCAACGGTTCGTGCATTGAAAATGCATGGTGGCGTCTTGAAAAGCGAGCTGACACAGCCAAATGCTGATGCAGTTAAACGAGGCATGACCAATTTGGCGAAGCATGTGGATACCGTCCGTCAGTTTGGCATTGAGCCGGTGATTGCTTTGAACCGTTTTATTACCGATTCACAAGAGGAAATGCAAGAAATTATGGAGTGGGCTCAAATACAAGGCGTGAATATTGCCCTGACAAATGTGTGGGAGCAAGGTGGCAAAGGTGGGCTTGAATTGGCGAAGCTCGTCAAACAAGAACTGGACATACCTACTGACTTCAAGTTACTGTATGACGAAATGGACTCCGTCGAAGAAAAACTACGTGTGATTGTTCAACAAGTATACGGTGGAGCTGGCGTACAGTTAACGGACAGCGCGAAGAAAAAGCTGGCCGAATTGAAGAAATACGGCTGGGATGCTTTGCCTATTTGCATGGCCAAAACACAATATTCCCTTTCGGATCAACCGTCCCTTCTTGGTCGCCCTGAAGGCTTCGTTATTACCATTCGCGATATCATCCCAAAACTGGGTGCAGGGTTCCTAGTCTGCCTGACGGGTGATATCATGACGATGCCCGGATTGCCAAAACAACCAGCAGCGTTAAAAATGGATATTGATGCAGAAGGAAATGCTGTCGGGTTGTTTTAACCTCTGATTTGAATAAATGACTCTGTTAAACGGGACGGTTGTTTATCGTACATTCGCTCTTGCCGCACGTTCCGCATGAATAAGAAAAAGCACGGCTTTCGCAGAATCTCTTCTAATTTAAAGGGATCTTCGAAAACTCGTGCTTTTTTATTTAGCCCTCCGTGGAGCTTAAGGGTTTACTAAATTCACACACTCACACTCGCCACTTGTTTCCATCGATTCATCATTGCACGCTCTACAAAGTCGGGTTGATTTGCATACTGACGTATAACATCTTTGATTTCATCCGGGCTATACTGATCATTTCGGTTATGGGCAAGTGATGGGTAGCCAGAACCGCGCTGTAAATAATCGGAACTAGCGACTGAATACCAAACCTCGTCTTCCATTAGCCTTTTGCCAATCATTACACCTTCAATTGTTTTGCCGTCGTGAATTATGTCAGCTCCGGAAATGTGCAGCCTGCCAACGAATTTCCCTCTGAAGCCAGGTCCTCTGCCATCTGCCAAACAAACCTGGGCATCTAGTGATTGCTCCAACGCTAACTTGATGTCTTTGCCTTTCACTTCAAATGATGTGGGGTTTAGGGGGGACGGACATACCTCGATTAACTTTTTATGGGATAGATCGTGAAAAACACCTGAATTCGCAATGCCACTGTTGATTAATCCAATCTCGCACTTTAACATATCTTTCAATCCGTCTGCAATGAGATTTGTCAGCGGATTTTCTTCCAGGACATCATGCCAAAGTGGTTGTTCAAGATGATAGAGGGGACGACTCAATGTCATTATGGCTTTTGCTTTATTCTCTTTCAAAATGGTCGTTATACGTTCATCAATTTCTTCGTTTTTTGTTGGGAGAGTGGCCGAATAAATCAGTTCTACTTGTTTATTTTCGTTTATTTCAATGTCCACAATCCCTAAGTATTCACCGTAATTGCCAGCACTGTTCATGATGGTGCCATGGGCAATTTTCGCTTCATTATACAGCTGATGATCATGTGCAGACAGAATGATATCTATTTCCGAAATATCCTCTGCCACTTCCTCATCGGCTACCGTGCCTATATGGCTCAGTAGAATACACAGGTCATACTGACCTTCATTGCGTTTGATTTCGTTTGCTATCATGTCTTTATAAGAATATACATGGATTCCTAGACCCTCATTGAAAACCCCCATATCCGGAGATGAACCGGTAATCAAAATGCGGAGACCATTTTTCACCACAATAGCGCTGGAAACAACTCCTTGAATGATACTCAAATCTTTTTTCACCAAATTGTTGCTGATAAAAGGAACGGAGCTATGACTCGCCATATGCTCGAGAGTTCCCACACCATTGAACATCTCGTTGTTTCCTATGGTTAAGGCGTCATATCCCACTTCTTCTAACAGCTCAATAGCTGCGATGCCTTTTGTGCCCTGCAGTTCAATGCTTTTAAAGTCTGCAAAATCCCCACCATCGAGCACAATGGTATTTTCATTTTTATATGTTGAAATCAGTGTGGCCATTCGTGAAAAATTGTCAAAGTTGCTATGTAGGTCATTGGTATGTAAAATTCGTAATTTCATGTTGTTCCCCCAATTTTTGTCTCTACTTGAATATTCTATCTATCTTTTCATATTCCTTTATATTAAACGAAATAGCATAATAAAAGGCTGCACCGTTTAAAGGATGCAGCCAAAAATTATTGGGATGTATTGGTATTCGCAATGGCGGTTGCCAAGCGATCAATGACAGGAACTGTGCTAGATTTTGTATTTTGAGTTTGAACGCTGAAAATCAGCCATTCACCATTTCTTGTTTTAGCATAGCCCGCTAGAGCACTTACATCGTCTAAACTGCCCGTCTTGGCAATTACATTTCCTTTAGCAGGTGCTGTCTTCATTCGCGTTCGTAACGTTCCGCCAACAAATCGCTCAGAGCCGCCCGCTATTGGCAATCCTTTACGGAATGTTCCATACCAAGGTTCTGACCTGACTAGATACAGTAACTTGGACATCTGGCTTGAAGGTACTTTATTTGCATGCGACATTCCAGATGCGTCTTCAAATACCCATTGGTTCACATCTAAGCCGATAGAAGCTGCATAATTTCGCATGACTCTAAGTCCGGCATCCCAGCTGCCTTTTCCATATGTAACTTTACCCATTTCCTTTGCCAAAACTTCCGCGTGCGTATTGTTACTTAACTTCAAAAATGGAATCATTAAATCTTTTAATGGCATCGATTTTTTGGAAAGAAGAACGCGTGCCGTCCTAGGTGTAGTGCCCTGTACCACTTTAGATGTTGAAACAAACGATATCCCTTTAGAAGATAAAGATCTCTTGAAAACATCCATCGCATACGCAGTTGGGTTGGAAACGGCAATCCATTCTTTACTGCCTGCAGAACCGATTGGAGCATTTCCTGTTATCACCACTTTATTCGTGCCGACTTCACGTTTGATTTTCAACGTATTGCTATACCCTTTAGGAACTGTTTTAGATAAATTAACAATGCGTACGACACCCGTAGCAGGTGTTAACGTAACTTGTGCAGCTCGTCCATTCACGGAAGGTTTGGCACTCACAATGACAGAGCCTGCATCATAATCCGTATTCGGTGAAAGGCTTAATGCAGAAATTTGTGCAGCGTAATAATAGGATTCGTCTTCTCTTGCAATCCCCGGTGAAAGCCGGTCAGCATCGTACCAACTGTCGTCCCCGATAATGTGTCCAGACAGTCGCTTTACTCCACGATTAGCTAGCATTGAAGCAAAATGATCGAAATCGCTTTTTTGTAGAGTTGGATCCCCTTTTCCACGAAGATACAGATTTCCATACAAAGTTCCGTTTGAAACAGTTCCATTTGTAAGAACATCTGTGGAAAAGCGATAGTTTTCTCCAAGTGTTTCCAAAGCGGCAGATGCGGTGAGGGATTTTAGAGTTGAAGCGGTAGTAATGCCTTTATTTGCATCTTTTTGATAGACAATCTCACCTGTAGTCGCTTTACGAATCGTCACACTCGATGAAGCACTGGTCATTCTACTGTCTCTCATAATCGTATTCACTGAGTTCTGTAAACTTGTATAAGAAGAAGCAGCCTGTACAGATGCCTTCTCGGGCAAAGTTATCAAACTCGTCCCAGTGAACATGACCAATGTCGTCATTCCAATTAAAATCTTTCGTTTTATTTTCACTTCCTACCTCCAACAATTAAATAAGATATTCCTATATTACCATGGAATTATCAGATAATATCGTCTATAATTACCTATCTATTACATGCGGTCGAAATGCCTAGAAAACAATATAAAGCCCCGCACTTTTTATGAATGAAGGGCAGAAAATATTGTTTTCTTCTCTTCCACATTAGTTTTAAGGTGCCAACTTTTTTTCAAACTTAAAATATGAATAAAGACGATATCCAAGGACGACAAAAGCCAACAAACCAGTCAATCTCCCATTTTCATCTAATAAGAAGAAAGCAGCTATTCCTAATATGAAAGCTATTAACGTCAGAATATTACCGGACAACCCGTTGAGTGGTTGATTTCCAACAAAAAATGTCCGCATACCTTTTATATCTTTTGAATAACATTCATCATGATATGGTACTAATTGAAATAAAAAAGTTGTCGTCACTAAATCATCTCGATACTTAATTTCTTTCCTGCATCTCTCACAGTAAACACTATGATTCAATAACTTCACCCCTAATTTTATTTATTGGATTTATCTCATTTAATCAGACAAACCATAATACTATTAGTTATTTTCTTAACGGCGGAACCAATTTCTTTCCAATACGTTTTTTAGATAAAGGGAGTGGAATCCATGTCTAATAAGCAAAGGACAGTCTTCAAAGTAGCTGGATATTTTATTTTGCTTTTCGGTTCCCTTATATTTGGAATAGTACTGGTCGTAAATCATTTGTTCTTCAGTATTGAGCGGGTTCCTAAGGGTGATTTGCTTGCTGAGGAAGTTTCCCCCACCGGAGACTATACGGTCCTGACTTATGTAAGTAACGGTCACTCAACAGTTGCACCTGCCGTCAGAGGCGAAGTGATCTATCATAATAAGAACGATAACAAACGAAATCTGTATTGGGCTTACCGAATTGAAGAAGGAGAAATCAAGTGGATTAATGATCATATTGTCTCCATAAATGGAATGGAACTTGATGTTCGCAAAGATACGTATGACTTCAGAAAAGACTGAGGATTAAACGAGAAAGCCGCTCCCAGTCACAGTGAACTTAATTCTCGTCTTCTATTAGCTGAAGATGTTCCTGCTTATTGAGAAACCTGATGATACGAGTGCTCGCTTTTATTTCGAGCAAATGAATTCCGGTATCTCCCGTCGGAAAAGCAAATTCCTGATTCATCGGTTGTTTGAGAAATGCTTTTAATATGTTTGAAATCATTCCTCCGTGAGAGACAATAGCTACTCGGTCATAATGTTGATATTCAAATAAGATTTTATGGAAGATGCTATCTGCCCGGAAACGGAATTCTAATTCAGATTCACCATCTTGAATAGGGATATGAATTGGTCTCCCTCCTTGTGGTAAGGGATATTTAATTGCAGCTTCATTTCTAGATAGTCCTGCAAGGATTCCATTGTTAAATTCCATCAAATCATTCTCTACAATTAATCCACAGCCAATAGATTCTTGTAAAATGGTTGCGGTCCTTCTAGCCCTTTTTAAAGGACTAGTTAAGATGATGTTTGGTCTATAATGTTGTTCTATGTATGTTGCCATTATGCTAGCTTGTTGTTCCCCCAGTTCTGTTAGAGGAAAATCTGCCCTACCTTCATGTACCTCCAATAAATCTGCCTCTGATTCTCCATGCCTTATGATTAATAATTCCATAAAAACCCTCCATAAAAAATACACTTACTAAGATTGTGGCATATACTGTTATTTATTTACAATAATATTTTTTATTTATTTTAATAATTAGATAAAATAGATTCCAAGAAGAGATTCCTTATGTTATGATAGCGAAAATTAAAAGCTATGATGAGAACAGTAAATCATCTGAATTCTTGAACAGAGAGCCCCGCAGCTGAAAAAGGGTAAGCATTCACTGATTGAAACAAGTCTCTGAGCCTCACATGGGAACCTTGAATTTTAGGGGGATGGTGTGACGGATGCTCCCGTTAACGAGCTACAGTATAAGCATGAAATATATGCCGTACTTGAAAAGGTTCTGATGGTGACATCAGGACAAACTGGGGTGGTACCACGACATGTCAATCTCGTCCCCAAGACAAATCGTCTTGGAGGTGGGATTTTTTTGTTTGCCCAAAAAACATGTCGGAGGTATATGAAATGGAATTATCTAAATGGAAATTCCGCGCTTATTATTTAAGTGCTGTAGGAATAGCGAATATTGGAGGATGGATTTATTTATTGGCCATCAACTTAATGATTTTTGACACGACTGGTTCCGCATTTGCAGTTGCGGTACTGTATATGATTAAACCGTTTGCGTTTATGCTGATGGGATTTTGGTCGGGCAGTGTGATTGATCGTGTATCGACGAAGCATTTGATGATTGTCCTTGATGTAGTGCGGGCATCACTTATTCTGTTCATTCCTTTTCTAGATTCCATATGGGGCATCTATGCGGTTGTGATGATTATTCAAATGGCAGGCGCAATGTTTGGACCTGCCTCTTTTACCTATATGACGTTGCTATTGCCGGAAGACGAGCGAAAACAATTCAACGCCATGCTCAGTTTTGTTCATTCTGGTGCGTTCATCTTGGGACCTGCTCTTGCGGGGATATTATTTATGCTAGGCTCTCTTGAAATGGCGTTGTTTGTGAATACTGGTACGTTTTTATTATCAGCTGGATTGATATATTTGCTTCCGAGACAAAACCGTATAGACTCATCTGAATCTACAAACTTTACTTGGGGAACAATCGTACAGGATTGGCATTTAGTCTGGAAGTTCAGTAAAATTGCTTTCCCTTTTGTTGTCGTGTATATGGTCTTTCAAGTGGTCATGCTGTTAACGGCTGCGCTTGATTCAACAGAAGTGGCTTTTGCGAAAGAAGTTCTTCATTTAACGGATGCGGCATATGGTTCACTCGTCAGTGTGGCAGGAATCGGCTTTTTAGTAGGGGCAATTTACACAAATCTACTCGTTAAATTCATGTCGGCCAAACATTTGATGTGCAGTGGGACCATTTTGGTATCCACCGGGTATGTCATCTACAGTTTTTCAATGAATTATTTGATGGCCAGCAGCGGTTTCTTTATCCTTTGTTTTGCACTTGCGTTGGCAAATACGGGATTCACGACCTATATCCAAGAAAACATTCCGATAGACATGATGGGAAGAATCTCAAGTTTATACGGAATGGTCATCCATTCTTTGCAACTGTTGGCTGTTCTGATTTTTGGGATAGCGGCACACTCATTTTCGGTTCAAGCAGTCGTAATCGGTGGTTCCCTTTTTATGTTAATCATTTCTCTCTTCCTGATTGTTTCAGTAAATCGTCTTGCTCTTCCATAGTGGCAATAGGTTAACTCGGTAAATGCCAAACACTGAAACGATTAGCCCATATAGTAAAAAGGGGAGAAATGCTTTCGCATTCCTCCCCTTCTATCAACATCCCTTGTTATTGTTTCGGCTCAAGACCGATAAGACGCAGGAAGTATTCCAGCCCTTTCTTGCCAATCATTTCTTTCGGCTGTTTGTTGGCAGGTGCGTCAGGTCCCTTCGTTAAGAAGTTTTTCTCAATCAAACGAACATCCGCTTCGTCTACCACACCATCTTGATTGATATCTTGCGGCACAATAGATGAATCCTTCATACCGTATGCATCGACGACACTCTGGATATCGAGGATATCAATCATTTTGTCACCATTCAAATCCCCTGCAAGATTTCTCTGAGTAATTCTTATAGCTTGCCCACGTAACTCACCTTTTTCATTATATCCAGGAATGAACTTCTGAATTGCTTTGAGATGCCCCGGAATCTCGACAACAACCGAATATTCTTGATCGCTAGCCGGGATATCATTGATTGTGTAAGCTCCTTTATTATTAATTGTTCCTGGATATTTTTTACCGCTTCTGGAGAGAGCATATACTTGTGCACCTATTTTCGAATAATCCGCCTTTTTCAAATATTCTCCTTGCCCTGGTCCTGCAGATATATAAAATGCTTCTGGCGTAATGTTTCCATATACCTGTGTATGTTTAGAAATTATCGTAAAGTATTCACTGTAGTAATAAGGAATGGCCGTGTCTGTTGTTTGTCCCGATTTTTTATAAGAAGACTTCTGTACCAAAAATCCAGGTGTATAATTGTAGTATTCATCATTCACTACTTTAAAAGTTACATCGAGGAATGGCATATCTCCATCCAGACCTCTGTATGCATTTCCAGTAATGGAAGCACCGATTTTCAAACTATTCCAGGAAGAGCTTTCCTTCACGACAGGCTCATGGAGTGATACCTGTAAGCCTTTTTCCTTGGCATATTTTTTTACTGAATTGTTCAGCTTTACATTCGCAAACTTGAATATATTGTGGACCTGTAGATTAAATTCTCCGGATACAAGCTGCTTCACATTATTAAGGCTGAGTGTCATCGTAACATTATCGCCGACTTTTATACTGGTCTTATCATAACTAGAAGTCGTATATTCCGTCCCTTCTTTCAAGAAGGTATACATTTGTGTATCATCTACCGTTGCAATATCCCACGTTCTCAAATTCAAACTTAAAGGTTGTCTTGCAATATCACTCGGTTCAATTCCGACTTTCACCTCTCCATTTGCTTCAACCGGTAAATACCCGCTTATTTGTGTATCGTTTGCATAGTAAGCCATCGTGTTGGTCGATTGATCGAAGTCCAATCCTTTAGACTGTAATAGATCCACTGTCGCATCCTTAGCTGTTCCATGTAGCCATACTGCTTTTTGGCCATCTTCTACTGTATACATCGAATCATTAACTTCGATTACACCCGGTTTTATATTCATGTTCACTTCTGGTACTGTGTTGTCCACGATAAGCGGATTGTGTGTAACATATGATCCACCTTCCTCATCGTGTGCAATTGTTTCCAGTATATAATCGCCTGCTGGAAGCTTTACAGCATAATCACTGATCGGCTTGGAAGGATCATTTGTAAATGGATAGACCGAACCGGCGAACGCACCCACAAGAAATGTATCTACGTCTACTAGTAATTTACTCATATTCGCTGTTCCTAGGAACCCTACAGCTTTTCCTGTTTCACTGTCTTTTACAAGCACATCCATGGTTTTCATTGGGCTATTCAACTTCATGATGCCATGAATGATTGGGTCATGATTTAGCCAGTTAGGATTCATATTTGTCACGGATGGTCTAGTCGTTTTGAGATAAGCAATTCCCTTTTCCGTCACCATCACAGCAAATGGAATTTGATAGGTTTCGTCTGGATTGTTGGTATTGGTCGCATGAATATACCCTTCATATCTTCCTGACGCAGCGCTGGTTGGAATCGTTATTTTTGGCTGGAGCTCCTTTACTTGGCCGCCTCCCACTGTAATCGATGAAGGTACATCCACTGTAACACCGTTATTCACAGCATCTTGAATACCTTTGCGCTCACCGTGATACTCCACTTCTAGTGTAAAAGATTTTTCTTCTTCGCTGCTGTTTTGAACCGTCACCTTTTTGCTTGCTTCAATTGGTTCATTACCTTTTTTATAATATCTGCCGAATACAATGGAGCCTGTTAGTTCATCAATTTCTACGACGTTTCCATTTTCGATATTTTGTGTCTTATCCCATACTTTGATGGAGGTATCTGTATGAACCGCTTGATAGGCATCGATTCGTCCTGCGCCCACTTCGTATACAGAATTATCCCCTTGTAAATCATCCGAAGTATTCATGAGTGCCGACTTCACATCGAAAGGCGTGTATTCCGGATGCTCCTGTAAAATCAATGCGGCTGCACCTGCCACATGTGGCGAGGCCATCGATGTCCCCGACATACGTACGTAGGCATTCTCGTAATTCATGCCATCCTGTGGATCATTGATGAATTCCGGTGTCGTGGAGAATATGGACACACCTGGAGCGACTACATCCGGCTTGATATCATAATTTCCTTCTACCGGCCCGCGTGAACTGAAATCTGCTAAATGATCGCCTTCTGTTTTTGTATTACTTAACGTTTCAAATGTGAAAGAACCTTCTTCTAGCTCCTTTAACCGCTCACCATCTGCTTTTGACAGACGGAAAGAAGGGATTAAACCGACGACCTCGCCCAAGTAGGAAGGTATTTGCCCGTCGACATTGTTATACACAATCACTGATTTAGCCCCAGCGTTTTTGGCGTTTTTGATTTTTTCATCAAATGCAATTTCCCCGCGCTGAATCAACGCAATTTTCCCGCTGACATCTTTCCCGGCAAAATCAGTTGCTTTACCAAGTCCCGCAAATACAATTGGTAAAGATTGTCCTTGTAAATCTTCTAATTGGTCGGAAAAGTCTTTGCCCAGAAGTTGCAAATCTTCTAATTGGTGAGACAAGCCCTTCCTCTTATCTTCTATTTTAGGAGAAAAATCTTTGCCAAGACGTTTTGAATCTTCTAGTTGAGGAGAAAGGTCATCGCCGAGACGTTGCAAATTATCATTTTCATTAGTGAAAACGCTTCCACTAAATGTAGGAATGGTCATGGAAACATCGCTTGCCCCTACTGAAATACCGAGAGCCGCTGCACCTGGAGAACCAAGCGTTTTTTCGTTCGGTCCGGCGTTACCTGCAGCAACGACGGTTACCACACCTGAAAGCATGGCATTATTTACTGCAACAGAAGTGGGATATAAAGGATTGTTCGTCGCGGCGCCGAGCGACATATTGATGACGTCCATGCCATCTGTAATCGCTTGATCGATTCCAGCAAGGATTCCCGCAGTATCTCCTCCACCCCAAACTCCCAATACTCGATAAGCATATAAATCTACTTCCGGTGCTACCCCTTTTACAGCGTAATCCACAACGTTTTTCTGTTGGGCTGCAATCGTCCCTGCGACATGCGTTCCATGATTCGTGTAATACACACGACCCGGAAATACTGGCTCGCCAGCATCGATCCAATCCTGATAGGTTGTTTCCATCGGATCTGCATCATCATCTACAAAATCATATCCGCCCTTATAAACATCTTTTAAGTCTGGATGATTGTAGTCAATCCCTGTATCCAGCACACCGACTTTAATGCCTTTCCCCTTAATATTCTCGGCATGAAGCTTGTCCACGCCAATTTGCGGAATACTATCCGCCATTTTAGGATCTATGGCTACTTTCGTTTCTACCGAGGGATCCACTTTTACCTCGTAATCTTTAAAGACATGTTTAACTACACCGGATTGCAGCAAATCATTAACTGCCACACCAGGCAGTGTCATCGCTACACCGTTGATGGCTTTTTTATACTCTCTTGTAATGTTTACATCTTCCACTTTGTATTCGGTCAAGTTCTTCTGCACTTTCAATGATTGCACATGCTGTTTAAAATCTTTGTGAGCTTTTTCCACTTTCTCATTCGCATCAGCAGAAGATAGTTTCTTTCCTTTCGCTGCTTGTTTCATCACTTCAATTTTCGCCGGCGCCTGTTCAAATTCGACTATGACTTTGACTAATTCAGTGCTATTCGCATCAATATCCGGTGAAATGATAAAGGTTGTATTTGTTTCTAATTGCTCTAATGCCTTTCTTTGTTCTACAGACAGGCTCGCTAAGATCTCTTCCGCATTTTCAACTGGATTCAGCTCAAACGGGCTTTTCGCCAATACGTTATATGGAGCACCTTGAGATAATAACATGCCAACAGCTAACGTTCCTGTAAGAACCTTATTGATTTTTTTCCTCTTCATACCGCATCCCCTTGTCCTTTTGTAATTGTTTTTTTCTAGCTTTACTTATATTTTTTACAAACAAGTCTTTTAAAGAAGAATCCATGAAACTAGTTAACTCGATTCTGTCTTTCATCATCCCATATTTATACTTTTCAGAAAATTGAGCATAGGATGTATATTTTGCTGTTATTGGTTCTATACCAGAATAAAACAAAAGCACTACTCCACAACTTTTTATTTAATCATTCATCTTTTGCGTATAGAAATGGTACCATGCACCGGGCATGAAGAAAGGCTGAAACCCTTGATAGATCAAGAATTTCAGCCTTCCAGATATGATGACCTGTGAGGGATTTGAACCACCTACCCCCACCCTAATTGTTACATAACGGTTTACTTCATTGCTTTTATTTCCAGCTTTATCAATTTCTTGTAATGTTTTTTTATTATTACTTTACTTACTTTTGATAATTTCACTGAAAATGTTCCTTTACCAAGTTTGTGATTTGAATTTTGAAAACACATATGGAGAACTAGGGAAAGATTTTATTCATGTCCATCACCTTATTCCACTTCACAAAATACAACAGAGTTATATTGTAGATCCGATAGAAGAATCGATGAGAGCCTTGAAATGTATGTGGTAGTAAAATTTTGTGGACTATTAAGGGTTTTTTAATAATGCTTCTTTATTTTTTGTCTACAATGAAAAGCCAAGGGATTAACCCTTGACTTTTTCATTAGATTTAATGTTTTACAACCTTGAACGTTGCCGCTTGACTACTATTTCCTGCCTTATCCTTTGCAGTTACAGTAATTGTAGTTCCTTTTTTCTGTACTTTTATCTTAACTGAATAGTTCCCTTTTGAATCAGCAGTAGCTGCGCCAAGAGATTTACTTCCTACTTTCACATTAACAGTTGAGTTCGCTTCAGCTTTTCCTGTTACCTTTGTATCGTTATCATCTACTTTATTAACCGTTGGCTTGCTTGGTGCAACAACATCTGAAACAGTTATTGTCACACTTGTACTCACATTTCCAGCACTATCTTTAGCTGTGATTACTAACTTTGTGCCTGCTTTTTGAACAGCTATTTTTGTTGAGAAAGCTCCTTTAGAAGTTGCTTTTGCAGTTCCTATTACTGTCTTACCACTTTTAACTGTAACCATAGCTCCAGATTCTGCCTTACCAGTTACAACTGTATCATTATTATCAACCTTGTTGACACTCGGATTATTTGGTGCTTTACGATCTAAAACTTTGACTTTTGTATCCGCACTTTGAATTCCAGTTTTATCTATAGCATATACAGATAACTCTGTACCTGCTTTTAGTTGTTTAATCTTGATACTAAATTTCCCATTAGAATCAGCTTTTCCTGTTGCAATGACAACACTACCGATTTTTACAGTGATCGTTGTATTTGCTACAGTCGTTCCTGAAATCTTTGTATCATTGTCATCGATTGGATTAATAACTGGACTATTTAGTAACCATTTTGCGTAAAGCGTTACATTACCTGTCACTTTATCTGTTGCAAAATTCCATGCTACTTGACCTGCAGCATCTTTATACCAACCAGCAAATGTGTATCCTTTTCTTGTTGGTGCTGTTGGTTCTCCAACAGTAGTATTAAAGATTGCTGTTTTAGAATCTACTGCACTTCCACCCTGGCTATCGAATGATACTGCATACGAGTTGATACTCCATTTCGCATAAAGAACGGTGTTTTCTCTTACTTTATCTGTCGCAAAATTCCAAGCAGTTTGCCCTGCAGCATCCTTATACCAACCAACAAAAGTATAACCAGGTCTTGTTGTCGCTGTAGGCGCTGTGATTGTTGTATTATATTCTGCTGTCTTAGTCTGTACTAAGCCACCATCTTGACCATCAAAAATAACAGTGAATTTAGTAGGTGACCATTTTCCATAAAGTGTTTTTGCAGAATAGATCGAGCTCGTGAAATCCCAAGGAATTGTATATGCTTCATCTGCGAACCAAGCTAAATCATAACCATAAACAGTCGGTGCTGTTATTCTGCGTGCTACAATTTGGTCTTTTACTTCAAATGGAGCATTATCTTTCACTTCGAAATGCACATTATATCCATTCACTACTTTTTGGGTTACGGTTACATCTGCATAATCAGTTGCGCTAATATTGATAGTGAATTCTCCAGTTTTTGTGAAGACACTCTTATCCAATGTAATCGTATGTGCAGCCATATCTACTTTGAATTTCGTTCCATCTACAGTAACTGCACCAACCTTAATTCTCGAAATAGAATTTGCCCACTCAGAATCAATGAATTCAAGTGTAATATCGTTTCCAAGAGCGTTATCTGTAGTATCTGTTAGTACAAGAGAACCTACTAAAGCATATTTAGCATAAAGCGTAATTGGTTTTGTCACAATGCTTGCAAAATCATATGGTATTGTTAAATTTTGATCTGTATACCAATCGTAGAACTTATAGCCGACTTTTGTTGGATCGATCGGCTTCGTTGCACTTCGATCTACGATTTGAGACGGTACAGGATCTCCGCTATTTGATTCAAATGTTACTTTATATCCTATAACCTGATCCGTAACGATTGCATCCGCATAACCTTCAGAAACAATCATCACATTGACCTTTTGTCCTGCTGTAAATAAGTCATGGTTTAGCGTAATGGAGCTATTTGTAATCGTATAATCCTTATCTAAAACTAATTCTTTTGAACCAATCTTCACTTGTTTGATATTATTTTTCCATGTTCCATCATCCGTAAATGTTAAAGTAATATCACTACCTACAATGTTTCCAACTGTATCTTTCAAAACGGTAGGAGGAGTTTTAATCCAACCTAAATAGTAAGTTGCATTATCTGTTAAGCTACCATTTTTTGAAAAATCAACAACCTTATCACTTGAGTTTTCACGGTCCAAATAGAGTTTATCGCTTAGCGATAATAGTCCATTAGTTACATGAGAACCAGCTGTTTGCATATTAGGTGAAGTAGCTTTTCCATTGATTAATACATCAGCCAAATATAAATCATTTGAATTCTTTAACGTTCCGCCGTTTAAGTCAATGTGGCTTCTGTAACCTAGTTTAACATCCGGAATCTCAATCGTTTCACCAGTTGTTGCTGTCACTATTAACTTGTAACCTTTAATTTGTCCATTCGATATACTTGGTGCTTCACTAAAAGCAAACTTTTCATTTGGATGTCCAGTAGCATAACTTTCAGTCGCTGTCGTAAATGAAAGCGTTCCAATTCTATCGTTAGTTGACATTTCATATGTGCTTGGATCTAACGTATAAGTTGTAGGTTTATCTTCCGTTGTTCCATCACTCTTGATTTTATAATAAGTTGCATCGATTTTAGCAATTTTATCCTTATTTGTTAACCAAGGAATGTTAGTTGCATAATCTGGAATGTTGATTTTAAGATCTCCTTCACCAAGCACCCAACCAGTTCCGTTAGCTCCACTTGTACTGTCGAACTTGATACCATTGGGTTTCGTTACATCAACAGGTGAATAGCTTTGTGTAAAGTCCATTTGCCATTTAGCATAGACAGTTTGATCTGCATTTAGAGTCTCACTTGTGGCCCAATAACTTGTACCTGCTGAATCTTTAAACCAACCGATAAATTTATATCCTGGTCTTGTACTACTTGGATTAATGAAGTTACCAATATTATTGTATATAAGCTCATTACCAACCTTTGTTCTATCTGCTCTGTACCCAACCGCTACTGAGTCAACTGGAGCACCACCTTGACTATCAAAAGTAATGCCAAATCCAAGGGCCTGTGCAGCACTGCCGTTTGAATCTACTCCTACCGCTTTAAGCGGGTAGATCGTATTATCTACACCTGTTGAGTTGATTTCAAACTTATACAACTGAGGCAACCAGTTCGTTCCACTAGGATTTATTGCCGAAGAAGGACCAACAGGTGATGCATTCGTCTTAAATAAATCTGCCTTAAATGTAATTTGTCCTGGTACGCTTATATCGTAATATTTGTTACCACTGCCATCTGTCAAATCAATAATATTACTTGGATTTGTCTTATCAAGGATCGTTACACCCGCTGGGTAGTTTAACGTCTTAACTACGATTTTATCAATCCCATTTCGCCAATTAGCATCATCTTCGAAGGTTAAGGTTAAATCTTTACCTACATGCGCTTTTTGCGGGTCGGTAACCAAAGGAATCGTAGGCGTCAGAATTTGTTCCGCCGAAACCGTAAAGCTAGTAGTTACATCTTGATAGTCAGCAGCCTTAACTGTAACTGTGTAATTAGCTGCCGTCGTGAATAAAGAACCAGGTAACGTAATTTTAGAAGGCATAGTCTGTGTTGCACCATTTTGGTCACGATACGTATACGCTTCTTTAATATTTACTGCACTTGTTACATCGGTTGAACCGAGCATAACTTTTGTAATCGCTTTTCTCCATACCACATCATCTACGAACACATCGCTAAATGGGATGACGGAAACTGTCGCACCATTTTGTAAGTCTTGTAACTTTGGAATGGTCGTTTCTAACGTTTTTTGTTTTGGTCCTGCAAAATTTAGCTTTTTCATGACTTGTTGTAGTGTGTCTCCCGCATTTAACGTGATGGATCCGCCATACTGAGTCGTAATGGTCACATCTTGATCCACCGTCATTTGGGCGGTTGGAACCGTTAACCCTGCATCAATCGCATTTTGATTTTGTTTACCAAAGTTTTTGAAGATGAAATAGAAGTCATTATAATCAATTCCATAACCGGGAGATCCTGGTTTTATCCAATAAATATCAGCATTTCTGTTGCTGTTAAGGAATGCCGTTTTGTTGGCTAACGTATTGGCCGGATTACTAGGTGTATTTAGGTTCTTATATTGATAATAAACATTGATTTCATCCGTCAAATCCTTCATGTCGATGACGTTATCCTCATTGAAATCTCCACCTAAAAGAATCGGGAAAAGACCTGGGAGATCTTTTACAGTTCCTGATTGATATCCAAATTTATTTTGACCAATGACTGGTGTTTGCCCATATCCCTTGAAGTGACCTGGTACATTCGCTTCGACAGAATATGGTGAATTACTTACATCCATCGTCACGGCATAATACGGGTTGATAAAAGCATACGCCATTGTATTATTTGGAGTTGTAGGGCTATCTGTTGTAAATGTTTTACCCTTATCATCTTTGACAGTTACCTTCGCACCTGAATCCACTGTGAATTGAGGATATTGATTGTTTACATTGTTTCTTGCGAAAGATTCTGCCGCCAAACGACCTCTAAGCAGGGATGTTGACTGTCGTAAATAAGGTACATTGGTTGGGAACCACGTCACTTTCGAATTCTCACCTGACAAGGTTAAATTAGCTTGTAATAGTGGGAACTCTTTTGGTCCAACAATTGGATCTTCGCTTGTAAAAGTCACATCCGCTTCAAAAATATTCAAATCATGGTCAAGAGCACCATCTGGACCAATGCCAGATATTGTCACATCAATGTTTTTACCGATTTGATAGACTGGATGAGCATACGGCTCACCTACAGTTAGAACTTTAGTAGGGTCAATCCCTTTGCTGATTAGATAGTTTTTATACTCATCTGTCAATCTAATATTGCTAAAAGCGTAAACACCCGCATCATTGAGAGTAATTTTACCGCCTGACATTCCTAATCCATTTTTCGTTGCGATTGTCGTTTTGAACGGTTTATTCGCATCAATTACAACCTTATCTTCGTTACCTTGACCTGCATCAACACCTCCAGAAGATGTAAGTGTTAAATATGGGGTACCTTTTTTGATAAAATAATATTCCTGTTTAGTTATATCTGAATCACCTGTCCCAGAATAATCACTTGGATAAATCCAAAATGCGCTTCCGAATTTTGAAGTTAAGTCCTCAGGAGTAATTCCAAAATGGAAACGACCTTTCTCATCTGTATCAAAGAATACAGTTGGGAAATAACTATCTTGGTAGCCAGTAACCGTGTTCAATGCTTGATCTACAGGAACAGGTGTCCTACCATCTTTAGGACTTAGCACCGAAGTTTCACCATTATTTTTCATAACATCGATGTTAGAATCGTAGACTGAACCATAAAATCCTTTAATCTCTTGTCCAGGTGAGTAGCCTGTAGGGTCGATTTCATAGATTCCTGGCTTTGAATCGCTGTCCATGTTGATGGTTGGCGGCGTACTGTCTACATAGACTGTTTCTTCTGCTGTGTAACGTTTTCCAGCTTCATCAGTCATAATCATTTCAAGGGAATATGCGCCCTCTTTAATAGATTCGGTCTTTGTTGCTATTCCGGATTGATCCAATGAGCCCTCATATGGCTTTGTAAATGGTAGATATTGTCCATTAAAAAGCGTTATATATGGTCCGTATTGGACACCTGGGGAAAGCCAACTTGCATCATTTAATGTGTTAGCTACGCCCAAATAATTTCCATTCTTATCTTTTAATACAATATAGAAGTTTTCCATTGAACTATTAATGGAGAAGCGATATCCAGCAGCTCCACCTGGCATTGTCATTGCCTTATAATCAACTTTAAAAGTATCAATTCCTTTTTCCGCAACGGTAATAGTGAATGGAATACGATATGATTCCGATGAGTTCGCCGCATTTACCAGGTAAATATAACCCTCATAAGTGCCCTCTAATGCGTTTGACGGAACCGTAATTTTCGCTTCGGTTTTAACACTGCTACCACCGTCAACATTAATGGATGACACTTTTGTACCACCGGTAGAAAAATCAATTTTGACATCATTTCCTGTGCCAGGACCTACTTTATTTGATCCAGCAAATTTTGTTGAAATAAATTGTGTACTTACATTAAATGTTTTACTGCTAGTTCCTTGATTAGTTATATTAAAGTCTTTTGATGAAATCACATCATCAGAGCCGTTCGTTGCGCCTTCTCCTCTACCTTTAAAGCCAAAGAACATACTTCCTGTAAGGTTATCAATTTGACTTAGCGTAGATGAATCTGAATCAACGGTATATGCTTTATCTAAAACTTGGATTTTTACATCCTCTTTTATCGCACGTGCAGGATCAACACGTCCAGCACCGACTTGGTATACGCTATAAGTCTTTGAATCTGTGTTAATATCCTTTGCTGTATTCATTAATGCCGACTTAACATCTGCCGGAGTATATTCTGGATTTGCAGCTAAAATCAATGCTGAAATACCTGCAACGTGAGGCGTTGCCATTGAAGTCCCGGACATTAATTCATAAGCATACTTATAATCTCTATTTTCTACACTTACTCCGTCTTGTGGCTCCCAAACGTCATATGGAACGGTAGACGAAATGTCAACACCAGGCGCTACAACATCTGGCTTGATTGTCCAATCTTTTACCGGCCCCGTTGAGCTAAAGTTTGCCAACTCGTCGCCTTTCTTTGCGATCGGCGCATCAAGTGTATCTGGGAACGTAATCGTTGCTGATTTAGGATCCTTATAGATGGCATCAGAAAGAGCTTGTCCCTGCGCTTGAGTCAATGAAACAGAATAAACATTATCCATGCTAACGCCTAAGAAGCTTGTTATATAACCTTGGTTATCTGCATCGGCACTATTGTTCCAAATAATCATACCAGCAACGCCGGCTTTTTTAGCATTTGCCATTTTAGTCTGTAAAAACTCTCCACCACGTTTCACAAGAGCAATTTTACCAGACATATCTAAACCATTGTAATCTGCCGCACTACCTAAGCCGACATCAACAATTGGGAATGATTGTCCTTTAAATGCATCGTCTGCTTGTGCGAAGGTTTTACCAAACAAACGAGCTTGATAGGAAGTTGCGCCGTTCTTTAAGGTCATCACTGGAATATCTCCAGGAATCGTACTTGCACCAACCGTTATCGCCAGTGCAGAAGTTCCTGGTGAGCCTACAGTAGCTGCACCTGGACCACTATTACCTGCTGCAACATCACACACAACACCAGCTAAGGTAGCATTGTTAATAGCTATACTGGTTGGGTAAAGTGGATCATTAATCGTTGCACCAAGCGAAAGATTGATGACATCCATATCATCCTTAACTGCTTGATCAATACCGTTCAATACGGAGTCTGTTGTGCCACGTCCACCTGGTCCTAGTACACGATAACCATAAAGGTCCACATCTGGCGCTACACCATTTGCTGAATAAACGTCGTTATTATTTGTCGTATTTGCAGCTATAGTCCCTGAAACGTGAGATCCATGAGATGTAATATACTGTTTATAATCTGCAGGAGGTGGTCCAACAACTGGATTAGGATTCGCCTTAGCAGCTACCCAATCTTCATAATTTGTTTCCATTGGATCATGGTCATCCACATAAATGACATTTCCATTTGCATCGAATCCTGCATTATTGACTAAGTCATGTCCACCTTTATATACAGCCTTTAAATCAGGGTGGTTGTAGTCAATACCAGTATCCAATACACCGACCTTAACTTTTTGGCCTGCACGAGGACCTGATTTAATAATACCTGTATGACCCTCAGCCTGAAGTTTATCTAATCCTAATAAAGAAAGCCCTGTTGTAGGCTTGCCTACAGACTCACTTGTCTCTAAAGCTTTTGGAGTAGATCCTTCTGCAACCGTATATTCTACTTGAGACCAAACAGAAGCAACTTCTGGATTTTCGACAATATTTTCAACTAATTTTGCAGGTAGTGATAAAGCTACTCCATTAAATGCTTCTGAATATTCTCGCGTAATACTCATAGCCGTTTTAACAGATTTCCCGCCAATTATTTGCGTTTTAGGCTGCGTATTCACAAAGCTTTTAAATTTAGCATGAGAATCTTCAACTTTTTTTTGTGCGTCGGAATATTCGCTTGCAAAAGCTTTACTATCTACAGTTGCTCCACCTTTAGCCAACGATTTCTTAATGATTTGTATCTTAGCTGGGTCTTCTTTAAATTGAACAATCACGTTAATATTTTTTGAACTACGTAAATCTTTTTGGTCCACATGGATTTTTTGAGCGTTATCTGCTCCAGTGAGCTTATTAATGTTTGCTTTTTGCTCAGGAGTAAGCCCGTCAAGAATACGATTTACTTCTTTTGCATTAAAGGTTTCACTGGATAAAATTTGCTGATTTGGTTTAGTTTCAGCATTTACATGTGTTAAAGCCTGAGGTAATGCAATGTTTAAAAGCATTAAACTTAACGCAAAGACCGAAAATACTTTCTTTGCTTGTCTCTTACTAAACTTTTTTCTGAGCGTTCCTGTAAAAATCTTACTGATTTTTTCCCTCTTCATACCGCATCCCCTTGTCCTTATGTAATTGTTTTTTCTCTCTTAACTTATATTTTTTACAACCAAGTCTTTTAAAGAAGAATCTATGAAACTAGTTAACTCGATTCCGTCTTTTATCATCCCATATTTATACTTTTCCGAAAATTGAACATAGGATGTAAATGTTGCTGTTATTGGTTCTATACAAGTATAAAACAAAAGCACTACTCCACGACTTTTTATTTAATCATTCATCTTTTGCGTATAAAAATGGCACAATGCACCGAGCATGAAAAAACCCAAGTGATTCATTCTCACTTGGGTCGCAATCGGTTTATTGTTGGAGAACCGTTACTTGTTTAGGCGTTGTTGTTACTTTAAAACCGTCTTTTGTCACGACATCAACTGATATAGAATACGTTCCATTTTGAAGGTCCGTATTAGGTACCCATTGTGTTTTCAGTGAATGTTCATTTTCTACTTTAAACGAATCGACTATCTTTCCACTTGCATCTTTAACATTAATCGTCCAGTCTACTCTAGAATAAGCCCAGGCACTAATTTTTGCAGGTTTGCTTTTGTTAATATTTGCAGTCGGAGTTATACTGATCGTTTGAACAGCCATAGTATATTTAATATAGCTCGGATCTCCCCAAACTTTGTAGGATTGATTTCCTGCATAATCAATGGCTAAAATAACAATACTTTGTGGTTCTGTATTTGAGAGTATAGATTTTACTCCAACTGCTGGTGAATAAAAATTCCCATTAACCCAAAGAAGTGCCGAATTAAAGTCAGTGGCATTATCTTGCGCATCAAAGGAAACTTCATATTTTCCGTTCTTTGGTGTTACTTGAATATTTGAAACGGTCGGAGCGATGGAATCTACCGTCATTGGCATTTTAACAATCTGTGGTTTTGCGTTTTCATATTCTAATGTTGATTTGATAACATATTGGTATATACCGTCTGGTACAAATTGACCGGAAGTGTCCTTCATATCCCATTTATATCCGCCATACATTATATCCCCGTATGACATAATATTTTTTCTGAATTTCCATGGTGTTCCAGTGTATTCACTAAAATCACCTAAATTTTTAATGAGATTTCCAGATTGATCTTCAACATACATTTCAACTTTTTCTAAATTACGTAATGCTTGGAATGACGGAAAGATTCCATCATTAATATAGTTTGGTGAGAAGGCAATATGGTTAAGAGAGAATGTATCAGAATACGGGTTATATCCTAATGGATATCTTTCTGCACTTTCATCCCAAAGTGCCGTATATCCCACAAATGCATCTTTCTCCCATGCAGGAGCATCGATATTTCCTGGTTCATCCCATTCTCCATAGAAGCCCATATAAGGAACAGTTAAAGGCACTGCTTTATCTTGGTCCTTGGCTACTGGAACTAGACGAACAAACCCTTCTACAAAACTATTTTTCTTTAAGGAATCTGGTAAAGTTACATTAACAGTTAGCATTTTTGTTTGACCTGGTTTAATTTTAACAAATGCTCCAGTTTTATCTGTTACCACATTATCATTTACAGTGACAGTCGCACCATTAATTCGTTCACTAGTTAATGTTAAATACTCTTTTGAATCCAATTCCCCATCACTATCTAAATCGAATTCCTTCATTTCAGTCTTATCTTTCAATAGATCTACATAAACATTGTATTCAATATCATCACTATTATTTTTACCCTTAGGAGTGTCGAATGCTTCCATGTTTAATTTAAAGCTTGTATTTTGACCGATTTCCTTTAATGCAACCGCTCCAGCTTGTTCTAAAGGCGTTTTACTACTTGTCACAATGACTGGTGTATTAATGGCATTTTGAATTTTCATTATCCCAGACCCTTGTACACGTGGTGAATATGGAACTTCTCCATTTGTCCTTGGATCCATGGCAATATTAGCTGTATTCATTAAAGCAAGTTTTGCTTTTAAAACTGTATCTTCTGACTGAGTTAATCCTTTTTGATAAAGGGCCTGCAATAACAATGCTGAGCCGCCTGCAACATGAGGAGTTGCCATTGATGTACCGCTCATCACTTCATAATCATTTCCTGGTATAGTTGAATAAATATTTCCACCCGGAGCAGAAATCTCTGGTTTAAAATCTAATGTACTTGGAGATCCAAAGGATGAAAAAGAGGACATCGTGTCTTTCGCTGGATTCTCTACCCAAGTATCGCCTGCAAATTTCATGCTTAAATATTGACCACTTGGCAGACTATTCATTTTACTCAGTAATGCTTCACCTACAGCTTTACTAGTTGACGCCGTTGGTGCTGCAGTTGGCGATAATGGTAGAGAAGTATAATCATTCCATACTGCAGGTGGTATCATAATAATAGCCTTTGCTCCTGCACTCTTTGCAGTAAACTGAATAGATGAAACAGTACTATATGGATTTAATAGTTTAACTACTGCAATGTAGCCAGTTTTGCCTTTAGGATAATCTGATGCATTCTTTCCTTCCCCAACATTTACTAAATCATAAGGTACATCTGGTGAAAGAACCTTAGAGACTTTAAAATTATACGATGCTGGAAATTGAGTTTGATCTTTGAACGGCACCGAAAAACCACTTGGATCTGCTAAGGCATTTAAATGAAGTTTAGTATTTTCATAGGAAGCAACCGATAATGCATATGGACTTACACCTGGCGCACCAACTGTTCCAATATCTGGATTTTCCGCATATGGTCTTAATGAAGAGGGAATAATATTATTCTTTGTACTATAGGCTGTATTACCGGCTGCCACTACAACAAGGGTACCTTGTTCCGTCGCAACTCGGATTGATTTTTGGATCGGATCAAAATCTTCATCGACGTAGCCTGCATCAACACCTAAACTCATGTTGATTACATCTGCACTCATTGTGACTGCATGCTCAATTCCTGCGATAATATCATCCTCATAGGCACCACCGCCATTATCAGAAAATACCTTCTCAGCTAATAGTTGAACACCTGGTGCAATTCCAGCGACAGCACCCTTCGTTTCGTCGCCATTTGCTCCAATTGTACCAGCCACGTGTGTACCATGCGGACTGCCTTTTGTTCCCGGAATGACATTGGTATCATTGTCTGCCCAATCATATCCTGTTGGAACTTTTTCGGAATACCAAATTTCGTTTACGTCTGTCTCAGTAAATTTTTGATTAATTTTATCTTGAGTCCATTTTTCTTTCGCTTTGGCTGTGTCAGATAGATTCATATCTTTGTGCGTATAATCAATCCCGGAATCTACGACCGCTACTACTAATCCTTCACCTTTATAACCATATTGTTCCCATACTTTTTGAGCTTGTACTAATTCTTTACTTGCTGCCATATTTTCCTGAAAAGTTCTAGCAATGTGGACATTCGTAACCCCTGGAATAGACTGGATATCTTTTATATTTTGGAACTCTGTTTCTACACTGAATCCGTTAAACCCTTCGAAAAAACGATGCTTCACTTTAATAGGAGCATTTGATTTAGAATTTTTTTCTTTTGAGATTTTTTCGATTACTTTATCTTGTTTTTGTTTATATAAAGCTTTTTTGTTTTTGGCTGTTTGCTCATTTTCAGTTGGTTGTTCAACTTCTACGATTAAGCGAACAGTATCATTCGGTTTATATGCTGTAGCCAAACCTTCTTTTTTAACGTCTTTATATAATGAATCTTCTTGACCTGTTTCGATCATATCCTTATCAAAAAATAATTGTCCTCCTTGTTCTACAATTTCTTCAAACATTTGCGACTTAGCTGGCGTAACATCACCTTCTGCAGAAACGGCAACTGATGAAAATAATAAGGAAGTCATCGCTGCTGTGGTCATGACTTTCCATGCCATCATTTTTCTTTTTTTCATGAACCTATCTCCTTTTTCTTATAAAATAAAAAATAAATGAAACTAGTAAACTTCAAATCTATCTTTATTATTTCACTTTTTTACTTTTCTGAAAATTAACCATAAGGTATAATTGCTACAGCTTTTGGTTCTATACCAACATAAAACAAAAGAACTATCCGCACCTTGTCTAGGCGCAGGATAGTTCTTTAAGAAAAAGGAACAAGTTGATTTTGAACGGCATAAATGACTGCTTGTGTACGGCTTTTCACATTCAGCTTTTTGAAAATCTTATTGATGTGAATTTTAACTGTCTTGTCACTGATAAATAGGACTTCAGCAATTTCTTTATTGCTAAGACCTTTGACCAATTCAAACAGTACTTCTTTTTCACGATCTGATAGCACATTTTCGTTACGTTCTGAATTTGTTTGATGATACGTTATCAGCTTTTGGGTCATGCGAGGATGAATAACCGAATCCCCTTGTGATACCTTTCGAATAGCTTCTACCACTTGTTCAGATGACGAATCCTTCAATAAATAGCCATCTGCACCCGCCCGAAGTGCTTCCATTAAGTATTCATCATGTTCAAACATCGTCAATATAAGAACGCGGCAATTCGGATACTGACTTTTCACGAGGGACGTGACCTCAATGCCATTTTTTCCAGGGAGATTGATGTCCATCAAAATAAAATCAGGTCTACACTCCTCTACTTTCTTCAATACCTCCTCCCCGGTAACGGCTTCTCCTACGACTCGGATGTCGGATTCGAGATCCAATATGCTCCGAAGTCCATCACGCAAAACAGCATGATCATCCACTAGTAATATTTGAATCATGATACTCCTCCCCTGTTTCTGAATTTGGAATTGACAATGTAATTTCTGTACCTTTTCCTACTGAACTATCAATCTGAAGGGTAGCTCCCAGTTGTTCAGCTTGTTCATTTATATACAAAATGCCATAATGAGGCTCATGTTTCGATTTAATCATGGCTTCAAAAAGGGAAAAGCCAACCCCGTTGTCCTTCACCTTTAAAAGTGTATGTTCACGTTGATAGCTTAGGAGAATGTCAACCTTGTCCGCTTTTGCATGTTTTACAATGTTCTGCAAGCTTTCCTGTAAAGTATCAAAAATAACTCGTTCTTTTGAAAAACTGAGTGTACGAGAACGGCCTCTTTCATGATAAGTAATGGCCAGATCATATTCTTGTTTTATAGATTCAATTTTATCAGCAATTGCTTGTTTTAGCCCTAGCCTTTGGGTAGGATATGGCTTTAAAGCAAAGATAGAATACCGAACTTCACTTAAACTATTCCGTAATTTTTTTATGCTTTTGTCTACCACTTGCTGCATGTTTCCTGATTGATCTTCGGATTGCTTCTGAGCTGATTCCAGCTGAAATATGACCCCAGCTAATACTTGTGCAATTCCATCGTGGATTTCACGGGCTAGTCGATTTCTTTCTTCCAAAATAACTCGCTTTTCCTGTTCAGAGACGAGCGACCGTGTTTTAAGCAAGCTACCCAAATGATTGGCAAACGTAGCTAAAGACTGTATATCTTCGGTAATAAAACTCGCCCCCCTGCTTTTGCCTGCAACAAACATTCCAACCAACTCATTATTGACTTTAAGAGGTAAGTAGACGAGGGAGCGTATGACATCTTCAAATACTTCATCTCCAGGAGCCATACCCGTTTTCCAATCAGTAACAACAAAGGTTTGGGCTATCTCCTCAAAATTCGGATGCAGATCAAACGAACTTGAAATATTGGAATGTACTTTTCCATCCTTTAACAGAATCTGCCAGTCCCCTTCATCTTTTGCCCATAAAGCATATGCTTGTATTCCCAAGAATCCTTTAAGTGATTGTTTCATCTGATGTAAGTTTCCGGCAGACAGACCCTGACTCAACTCCGTTGTAATAGAAAAAAGTTTATATAATCGTTCTTTTTCAATCCGTATTTGCCAGGAGAAAGAACTAATGATGCAAATGGCTACAAGCGGAAAAAAGAAGAACGGAACAGTAATTCCATCCATCTCTCCGCGATATCGATGTTCTAAAATATATATAAGAAAGGCGTAGAATAAACAAAAACTTGCACTCAAAAATACTAACAAATTTTTCTTGTGCCATTGTTCTCGCGTGTATGGCTGGGGAAGAAGCACCATTAAAAGATCGAATAAAAGGGTGTTGATAGAGCAAAAGAATACGGTAAATAAAAGCGTGCTTATTAATTCTTCATATAAAAAAGGCAGGTTCATCTCCGTAATAAAAAAAGAAATACATTGTTTGGACAACCACTCTGCTAGAGTGATACTTAAAGCAAGTTGAGTACTATTAAATAGTATTCTTTGCATGTGAAAACGGCGAAGGGACTGGGAAAATACCATTACACACACAGAAGCAATGACAGTTATATGTATCCCAAACCCCCAAATCATTGGATAAATGAGCGTAAGGCTGGGCGTGATTCCGCTTCTCCCAATGCGGAAAGGAAAATACTCAATAATCCCCATAAACACAGCTAACAGCAAAAGGATTATTAATTCAGAAGGCATTTCACTTTTAAATAGGGAATTGATAACAGCAATCATACCAAGAAAAGAAATAGAATAAAGATAAAAACTCGCTATTTTTTCTCTCATAGATATAGAGTCTATCTTTTTCAAAACAATCCCTTCCTTTATCTCAACGAAATATAAGATTACTATTATTATGCATCAAAAAACCGGCACTGGCAAAATGAAGAAATTCCCCACTAGTCAATAACCGGCTGTGCTCCTAGACACAGTACTAGTATAAAGCTTAAATCTTCATTTGCCTGTTCATCAAATGTTGTAATTTTAATCACACTTTCACACTAGACCGTATAGTACAAAAGATATATACGATTCCCATCACATGCCATCAAGCTAGAAGCTACTATTTTAAAAAAAGGCTACTTTTCTGGTAGCCTCAGACTGTAGACAAAAAATAAAAAGAGTGAATATAACTGTATACTAATGAAAAAGAGCGTATGCAAGAAAATGTTGATTTCCTTTGCGGCGGACGCGTTTCGCGGGGCACGGCTTTAGTCTCCTCGTCACTACGTTCCTGCGGGGCCTTCAGCTCGTGCTGTTCCCGCTGAAGTCGCCGCCTCCACTCCAATCAACGGATTTCGCTTCTGTTTGCGTATCTCTTCATATTATTTCATTAGTAAGATGGTCGGCTATTTCTGAAGACTCCTGCGGAAAAACGAAATAAGCTAGACCCCACAGGCACAGCTGTCATAGACAGCTGTGCCGAGGAGGCTAGCGTTTCGTCCGCGGAAAGCGAAAGAAATAGCCGACCATAATTTTTTCGATAGAGTGCAAAAGATAAGAATGCGAATACTTTTATATTGATTAATATTCTTTTATCAACAAGCCTGAGGCTTCTTTTCAGGTAGCCTTTGTTTTGTTCCTTTATATTATTCAGAAAGTCTAGAGTAGAGAAAACAGAGCCTTACTCTATGGCCCTGTTTTCTTAATTGGTCCCTGGCCATTGGACAATATTTATCATGAATCCGTCTAATCACAATTCGGCTGGGTTCCTTGTGATAACGTTACTCCTTTTTTATAATATTCGTTTTTCGTTTCTTTAGGAACCATACTTCCACCGGTAGCCCACATGAGATGTGTAGCATTTTTCATTTTATCTGTTAAGTTATGATTTTGTATGTATTCTTTTCCTTCTTTTTCAGTCCATAACTTTACCGGCCCTATTACACCGGCTAATGCGGAAGGCTCCAGGTGAATATTTTCTGTATCGACCAATGCGCTTAATAGTTTAAATAATTCATTATCGCTAACCGTATAACTTCCACTTAATAAAGGCTCGATGGTTTGACCAACGAATCCTGATGGCCTTCCTACCGCAAGGCCGTCTGCTGATGTGATGTTGTCAATTCCAAAATCTTGTACAGAGACTTTATCATGCAGACCTGTTACTAGCCCAAGTAACATACATGGAGAATGCGTAGGCTCTGCAAAGAAGCAATGTACTCGATGTTGATACATAAGTTTTAAACCAAAAGCCACTCCTCCCGGCCCACCGCCTACTCCGCATGGAAGGTAAACAAATAGTGGATGGTTTTCATCTACAGTTACATTTAAATCTTCTAATTGTTTTTTTAGTCGAATTGCTGCCACTGCATATCCTAAAAACAAATCGCGAGAGTTCTCGTCATCAATGAAGTAGCAATTCGGATCACTATCAGCCTGTTTGCGCCCCTCTTCGACCGCTTTGCTGTAATCTTCCTTATATTCAATCACCGTTACTCCTTTGCTTTTAAGGAGAGCTTTCTTCCATTTCTTTGCATCCGCAGACATATGGACCGATACTTTAAAACCTAATTTGGCACTCATTATGCCTATACTTAACCCTAAATTGCCTGTAGATCCGACGGCAATGGAGTAATCGGAAAAGAAGTTTCTAAATTTATCGCTATCAAGGATCGAATAATCATCCTCTACTGATAATAAACCATGTTGAATCGCCAACGTTTCTGCGTGTTTTAACACTTCGTAAATGCCGCCGCGAGCTTTAATGGAACCTGAAATGGGAAGGTGGCTGTCACATTTTAACAAAAATGTCCCTTCTAATGGATGCTCATAGGTGTGTGATAACTTTTGATGCATCGCCGGGATGGGTACAATCGGAGATTCAATGATTCCGTTGAGGTTTCTTGTTTCAGGAAAAACTTTAGCAATGTAAGGAGCAAAACGCTTGAGCCTTTCCTCAGCATCTTCTACATCTTTATCATTAAGTGGAAGTTTCTTACCCTCAGTTTGAAATGGTTCATATTTAGGATTTGACCAAAACACTTCCTTTGTAGCAACTAACTCGTTTATTAAAGGATATTCTTTTATCCAATCTTGAATAGTTTTCATCTCTCTTCTCCTCCATTCAGGGATTGCACCTTTTTCTGTATCTACTTATTGCCATTTAAAACCCTGATATTAATGTCCAGAAGTCATTTTAATACCTACAGCTCCTGCAATTATACACATAATCAATAGGGTTAATCTTAAACTTCTAGGTTCATTAAAGAATATCATTCCTGCTAAAACACTTCCAACAGAGCCGATAGCGGTCCATATTGCATAGGCAGTTCCCACTGGAAGAGAAGTTAATGACAAAGAAAGAAAATAAAAGCTTAAACTCCCAAAAAAAAGACACGCGACAGAGGGGAGAAATTTTTTAAATCCGTCTGCAAGTTTCAAGCTTATAACACTACCAATCTCGGCAAATCCGGCAATAAGAAGAAAAATCCAAGCCATCGAATCATCCCCTAACCTTATATAAATCATTTCATTTTTTTTAATTTTTAGGTTGTGCTGGACCAATTTTTATTCCAATTATCCCTACTATCATTAAAGTCACAAAAAATACTTTCAGTAGATTAATGGTCTCTCCAAAAAAAAGCATCCCAGTTACTACAGTTCCCACCGTTCCCAATCCAGTAAAAATGGCGTAACCAGTTCCTAAGGGAATTGAGTGTAAAGCTTTTGAAAGCAAAAAGAAACTAAAGATTATGATAATTGTCGTTACTATACTAGGTATAATTTCGGTGAATCCGTGTGAATATTTAAGACCTATCACCCAGACAATTTCCAAAACCCCTGCCATTATGATATATATCCATGCCATTTTGTCGCTCTCTCCTTTGGCATTGACACTTATTTTTGAATCACGAAGTTCTCCATATATCGATAAATCGCATAAGCTACCCCATCCTCGTCATTTTTAAGGGTTGTCGTTGTACAAACAGTTTTAATGACATCTTTCGCATTTCCCATCGCTACGCTGTATCCAACTTTCTGGAACATGGATAAATCATTGTTGCTATCCCCGATTGCCATAGACTGATCTAAGGAGCCATTCATCAAGATAGCCAATTTTTCGAGGGCCGTTCCTTTTGAAGCACTTTTACTTGTAATTTCAATGTTATGATCAGCAGATGAAACAACCATTAACTCATCAAACTTTTTGAATTGGCTCCATGCATCCTCTAACTTCTTTTTATCAAAAGAACAGGCTAAAATGTTATAGAATTCTTCCTCCTGTTTTAAGATATCATGATAATTTTCAACTAAAACATATCCAAACTGGTCAAATTGCCTTTCCGCTACTTCAATTAATTCTTTCATATCTGTATTCAACTCTGCGCTTTTCAAACTATTAATCTCATTCTGGAAATGTTCTCTTCCCTTTTTAAGAGTATAAATGGCTTTATCAGTAAACACTTCGTAATAATAATTCCGTTCATCTAACGATTGGAGAATAGATTCGACACAATCTTTAGTTATCGTAACAGATGAAATACACTTTCCGCTTTTTGAATGAATAGTTGCGCCATTTGTCCCGATTACAAATGGGGAAATCCCGGCCTTTTCACAAATTATTTGAACGTCAAAATAAGCCCGCCCTGTTGAAATAACTACTTCAAAACCTCTATCTTGGGCATATTGAATCGCCTTTACATTTTCTTCACTAATTTCATTCTTGTCGTTTAATAATGTTCCGTCTAAATCTATCGCAATGAAACTCATGCTATATAGCTCCTTTCTCATTCTAGCTATTAAATTATCTTTCTAGCTTTTTTGCCTACTATCAATAAAAAACTAGAGAGAACTCGCTCTTTCATCTCGATATGTCCTTTTATTGATTGACTATGCTAGACTCCAATTGATTTCCTCTAATTTTGAATGATTTCTCCATTCCTCTGGAAATGGTTGCTCGCTGACAATCACATCGACTTTTTCTAGAGGACAAACTTTACAAAATGTTTCAACACCAATTTTAGAGTAATCCGTTAGCAATATAACTTGCTTTGATACCTCGACCATCTTGCGTGAAACTAATGTTTCATGTAAATGATAATTACTAACCCCACTTTGAATGGAAACACCACCAGCTGAAATGAACGCTTTATCAATATTAAATTGATTTAACATTTGTTCAGTGAGACTGCCGCTTATAGATTGATGCTTTGGATCAATTTGTCCTCCTAATAATAGAATTTGTCCTGTAAACTTATTTTGATTGAGCTTTTCGGTTAACACAGACGACACAGGAAGAGAATTGGTTAAAATCGTAATGTCTTTTTTATTTTCAATACACTGCGAAAATTCAAGCATGGTTGTCCCTACATCTATGGCAATCACATCTCCGTTAGAAATGAGTTCTACTGCTTTTTTTCCAACCTTGACTTTCGCTTCTTGATTCACAGTTGTACGCTGTGTAAATGGAGGCTCCTCAAATTCAAAGACTGTTTTAATCGCTCCACCGTAAACCCTTTTTAAAAGTCTTTTTTCCTCTAATATCATCAAATCGCGTCGAATCGTTTCCTCTGAAACATCAAACTGATTAACTAATTCCATCACTTTTACTTTTCCCATAATGTTAAGTTCTTTTAAAATTTCATTCTTTCTTTCTTCTGGAAAAACAGACATATTTCTTCCCCCGCGATCATTAATAATTTAAAAAATAATGCATTCTTTCTTCGGTACAAGAATATGAACGTGTGCTCCTTGCTCAAACATATTCCCTCGGTGGTGAAGATAGTCTACAAGGAAAGCGGACTCCTCTGTTTCTACTTCATATCTTAAAACATTCCCTATCATGGAAACATCTTTAATAAACCCTTTAATTACCCAGTTCTCTTGTAAATCCACGCTATCGTCACCAACAGAAACTAATTGTAAAACTTCAGGACGAATTGCGATTTCATCCCCTTTTATTTCTGTGCTGCGAACAAGTTTACGGAAAACTTCCAAACTACAAACATTGTAATTTCCGATGAATTTTGCAACAAATGTATTGACTGGAGAAGTATAAATTTCTGATGGAGAACCGGATTGTACAACTTGTCCTTTATTCATGACAAAAATTCGATCAGACATCGTCATTGCTTCTTCCTGATCATGAGTAACAAAAATAGTTGTAATATCTAATTCTTTCTGTATTCTCTTTAATTCTTTTTGCAAACTTTTTCTAATTTTCGCATCCAATGCACTTAACGGCTCATCCAAAAGCAGTACTTTCGGCTCCATGACAAGCGCACGAGCAAGAGCAACCCTTTGCTGTTGCCCGCCAGATAACTGATGAGGATAAGACTCTTCTTTTCCTATTAAATCAACCATATCAATCATCTTTTTCACTCTTGATTTAATATTTTTCACCTTCTTCATTTTAAGGCCATACGCGATATTATCAAAAACGCTCATATTCGGGAAAAGCGCATAAGACTGAAATACCATACCGACTTCACGCTGACGCGGTGATAAATTAGTAATATCTTTTCCATCGATTGAGATTATTCCTAAATCTACGTCTTCAAGCCCCGCAATGGAACGTAATAATGTACTTTTTCCGCATCCGCTTTGCCCAAGAAGTGTAGCAAATTCTCCTTTTTTTAGTATTAAAGAAATGTCATTTAAAACGACTTGATTTTCATACCCCTTAGTCACTTGATCAATGGTTACATAGCTCATTATTTTTCACCTTCTAAAGTAGTATTTTTATGAAATGAAAGAAATCGCTTCTTATTTGACACGACAGTTTTTTTTTCGTTTTTAAACGTAAGTTTTAATACAGTCCCCGTTAAAAGCAAAATCATTGAATAATAAGTAATAACAATTGCACTTGTTAAGTGACCACTGCTATTTAGTTTGTCGGCAAGATAAATTTGAAGAGTTTCAAATCGGCCCCCGACAAGCAAATTGGCAAAAGCAAACTCACTAAATAAAAGAGCGACTGATAATAAGGTAGAAACTAAAATACCAGAAATAATATTTGGAAACACCACCGTGCGAAACGCCTGGAATTTTGTAGCACCGAGTAGTTCAGCTGCATCAACAAGTTGCACAGCATTAAGCGTACTAAGACTGTTACGAATACCTTGATACATAAAAGGCAGAATCGTTATGAAATAAGCACCGATTAAAATCCAAGGTGTTCCGGCAATTTGAATCGGCCCATCTGAATATATCTTGATTAATCCAACAGCTCCAACAATGGGTGGAATTCCATAAGGAAGCATAGCTGCTGCTTGAAGTAATCCTTCCCATTTACTGAAATATACCGTGATAATAAAGATAGTCGGAAGCATAATAACAACACTAAGACCTACAGACATGACAATTAAAAACAGCGTTCGTCCAAAAGCATCATAAAACCGTTCATCTTGAAATAATTCAAAATACCATTGCATTGTATAACTCTCAGGTAAAATGGTATGATCCCATTTACCGGCAATCGAGAATAAAAATGTTCCTACAAGAGGAATTAATAAATAGATAACTAATAACCCAACAATCACTTTATGAAAAGTCAATGAATATTTCATCGTAAATCCCTCCTAATGCGACGCATCATTCGTCCATTAAACCACATCGCCCCTATCATAGTCGCCGCTAGAAGAACTCCCAACGCACTACCTAACTGCGGCTTTAAGGCAACGTCACTAGCAACTAGAGAGGCAATTTGCAATGACAATAAGTTATAGTTGCTGCCGACTAATGCATAGGCTGTAGCGTAAGCTCCCATCGCATTAGCAAACAAAATACTGAATGTACCTACAATACTAGGTAAAAGAACTGGAATCCCAATGTGACGCCAAAATGATGCTGTTGACCCTCCTAATAATGAAGAGGCTTCTTTCCATTGTTTCTTAATTCCTTGATAAGACGGGTAGATGAGCATAACAGCAAGCGGAATTTGAAAATAAACATACACAAGAACGAGGCCTGTCCATGAATATAAATTAAAATCCGCAAACACATCCCAACCAATCTTAGAAAAAAGCAACGTAAACAACCCATTGTTTCCAAGTAAAATAATATATGAAAATGAAAGGGGAATTCCCTCAAAGTTCGAAGTCATATTGGTAATCATTAGTAAGCGATTTTGTATTTTTTGTGAGAATTTTGTTAACGAATAGGCTGCTATGACTGCTATGATCACAGAAGTTACAGCAGAAAATAAGGAAATGACAAGGCTATTTTGAATGGCTTGTAAGTAAAATTTACTTTTAAATATAGTAATATATTGATTAATCGTAACTTGAATTCCATCGTCTGCATAAAAACTATTTTTAATCATTGCTACTAATGGTCCTATTTCAAATGCAATCACAAACATAATAAATGGCAATAAAAGAGCTAATAAGTAAATTTTTTGTTTTTTTATTTTTCGCAAGACTTCTCGCCCCTCTATGTTCTCTATTAATTTGGGAATTGGTCTAACAATACGTTCCGTTAAACCAATCCCAATCCACCTACATTCTTCATTTTAATGTTGAATCGTGTATCTTTTTTAAAGGGTAATTTTCCCTTTCAGACCTGGCAGTTGATATGAAATCATTTTATTGGATGGCTCAATATTTAAAAGTTCACAAACGAGCGGTGCAAAAGCTAATTGCGGAACCACTTCACTGTAAACGCCAGGCTCAACTTTTGGACTAATGATAAAGAGCGGTACATCTCGCTCACCATCAGTTATGCCGCCATGGTTGCCATATTCACTCATGCCATGATCAGATGTAATTAAAATGTGGTAACCTTCTTTGATCCAAATTGGCAAAAGTTGTGCCAACAAGCTTCCCATTTTTAAGATTTGTTCACGATATTCTTTCGATTCCGAACCGAAAATTTCTCCTTTTACATCTACACCGAGCGGATGAATATAGAGAAAGTGTGGGTCATGCTTTCTTCTCAAAGCTTCTGCATCCATTAACACATGACTGTCTGGATAATCATCATCCCAATAAAATTTTCCATATTGAATTGGCTTAGACTCATCCTCTTGCTCACGATCTTCAATAAAATGGAATGGCGCGCGATTATAAAGTTCGCTTACCCAGTAATAAGATGCCGTTCCGTTTCTTAAGCCGTTTTCTTTCGTAAGATGAAAGAGACTTTTCTCAGTAGATAAACGAACGGCTTGATTGGACGTAATTCCGTTCACTGATGCCGGTGTACCCGTTAGTAACACTTCATATAATGGACGGGAAAGACTTGGGAGTTCCGACTTTACTTTGTAAAGTGCTGCCTGATTTGTTTCAACTAGATGTTGAATAAATCCAAGAGCCTCACATGCTTTATCGTATCTCATACCATCAACAACAATTGCTATTACTTTATTTGACATGGACTAACACCTCTTCTTGCCAAAGCTGCGGTAAATTTTTTGCCGTTTCTTCCCAAGCTTTGTAATCTTCAATTGGTTTTGCATTTTTGTACTGTACTTCTGGAACCATTTTTTCAGCTACTTCTTTCGGAAGTTCTACATCGCGAATTGGGCGGGCAAATCCTTTAGCTAAGTTAATTTGTCCTTCATCGCTTAAGATATATTCTCTAGTTGCCATCGCCGCATACGGATGCTTTGCATATTTGTTAATAATAGTTGCGTAGCCGCTTACGACTGAACCTTCACTTGGAATGGCTACTTCAAATTGATCACGGTTAATTTGGTCAGCGTAACCAAGAGCATTGAAATCCCAAACAAGGGCAACTTCCACTTCCCCTTTTTCGATGTTAGCTGGCTTGGCATCCGTTAAGCTAAGACGGCCTTGCTTGGCAAGCTTAGCAAAATAGTCAATTCCTGGTTGGAGATTTGTTTCATCACCGCCGTAAGCGATAGCGGCAGCAAGAACGGCCATTTGGTTCTGTGTACCACGCTGAACATCTCCAACTGTTACTTTATAATCTCCTTTTAATATGTCATCCCAAGATTTTGGCGGGTTATCTACTAATTCTTTATTAGTAAAGAATGCAATCGTTCCTTGGTAGCCAACAACCCAATCTCCGTTGTCATCTTTTGCCCAGTCAGGTACCTCTTCCCAATAGGAAGTTTTATATGGCGTCGTTAATTCTTTTTGTTCCGCGATTGGCCCAAAGGAAATCCCTACATCGCCGATATCAGCTGTTGCATTCTCTCCTTCAGATTCCATTTTGGCAATCTCTTCGGCACTGGATAAATCTGTATCATTGTGCTCCAGAGTATATTTTTTCGTCACTTCATTCCACGTTTCTCCCCAGTTAGCCCATGAATCAGGCATACCGACACTATTAATTGTCCCCTCTTCTTTTGCCTTTGTTTCAATTTCTTTCAGGGTTAACGTACTTGGATCCTTAACAACTGGAGCTGCCTCCTCTTTAGTACCTCCACAAGCAGCTAATCCTAGTACACTCGCTCCTAACATCAAAACTTGAATAGACTTGTAACAATTCTTCTTGAATTTGTAATTCATAAAATTGCCTCCAATTAGTGTGGGATTTTTAATGTTTGCTACTGTTTGTTACGGTTTAATCATAATCATTCATTATTAATCCCACATTAATCCGATGTTAAGGTTATGTAAATCAGTGCTTTATTTGTCCAATTCATCATTTTCAAGTGGTCATGTTGTTAACGGGTGCTTGTTTCAGTAAATCGTCTTACTCTTTCAAAGTGGCAATAGGTTAACTTCGTAAATGCTTTCTCCATCACAAACATCCCCGCTGATTTTTTTCTGTCAGCGGGGATTTGATAAGTTCACTATTTGTACTTACTATTCGTTGTGAATTAATTAAACTAATGCAAAGTAAGCACCAATCAAACCAAACCCAAGAAGTGTCAGTATAAAAATTTGTTTGGATGTTGCCTCGTGAATGGATTCAATTAATATCTCTTTTACCGTTACCATATAAATCATCCCAATGGACAGACTGATAAAAGTTGACCAGAGAAGAGGATAATCCATCCCTAATTTACTTCCTACATACGCACCACCCGCCACTGGCAATGAAACAAGCATTGAAAATATCAACAATGTTCTTTTCCTCACTCCCGCTACAAGTAATGGAGTGAAGACGATCATCCCCTCCGGAATATTATGTAGGAGGATTATTTGTAGAATGGAACGAGATAAACTGGTGTCCTGAACAGCACCTAAACTTATTCCTATAGGAATGTTATGTATGGAAATACCGATCAGCAGCATCACGCCTGTGTAAAATGCGACTCGCTTTTTCCCACCCTTTTCCCTCACTACATGAAACCTGAAAAACCCGTGCAAAAAGTTGAACAAAAGCACCCCTGCTAAAAACCCTCCATTAAAAGTAAACCAATTGCCGAGCTCTATTGCTTCTGGAGCAACTTCAAAACTCAGTAACCCGAGAATCAACCCTGCACATAAACACAGAACCGTATCGGTGTTCTTCTTGAGTCCCCTAATCCCCCAAGCAATGATTCCCCCTAGACCAAAACCGAACGCCGTAAATATTGTGCCCATTGCCCAAATTGAAGCCAACCAAATCACCCTCACGATCCTTGTCTCTATGGTTATATGGGTTATGTCACGGATTTATGAACCGAAATGTAAGCCTATAGTATTGCAAAATCAAAAAGAACCCTAAATCCAAAACAACATGGACTTAGGGTTTCACTCTTCATCAATCATTCTTTTTGGTCAGTTCCACCTGTTCGTTCCCCACGATTAATTGCAGCTTTTCCGCATGAACGAAAGATGAGATTGGAAACGTGGTTGAAATGATAGTTTGTTCGCTCTTGACCGTCATGTTAGTACTACCCGCCTCATATTCTATTCCTTGTTCATCCACCACTTTCATAATAGCGAATGGGGTTTCCGTTGGTTCTCCATCTATAGAAATGGTCAGAGAAAGGGATGTTGGATTGCCATTCGCTTTTACTAACTTAATTTTGTCAGATTCCTGTGCCACGTATTCCACGACTTCAAATGGTTTAGCAGCTTCTTTCAAAGGCAAGTTCCACTCCCCTTCGATCTTTTTGAATTCTCCATTTGCATATTGAACATTAATGCTTTCCACTTCGATAATAGCATTGGACAATGCCGGAAAATTACCTTCCGTGGATTCAAAAACCGTATCAAATTGGGCTTTACCGGTTTCCTGTTCAATGAACGGGTTCATAACATGCACGCCAGCTGAATATTCACTTTTGCCGTATAAAGGTTTTGTATCCGGTATCAGTTCCACAATGTATTCCCCATCACCATTCTTCAAACGCACATCCAAGGATAACCTTTCTGCCTCTTCACCTAACAAAGTTAGATCCTTGAACTGCAACTGAAAGCTAAATCCCATTTTATTATTATCCGAGAAGTAACTGTCGAGTGTAATCCGCACGTTCTCATTCGTTGCCGATTGATCGGTTTCTTCTGCAAACCCGGCTTTCACCGCTTGTTCAATTCCTGAGTCGTTGAACTTGAAGATTCCAAAAATCGCTGCTTTGACAGGTTCACTTGTCGAGGCTACCCCGACAATTAGTAGGCAGCAGGCAGCTGTAGCCATTCTCGTCCAAATGATATGTTTCTTTTTCTTTATAGATTGGAAGCGAATCTGCTCGTAGGTTTGATCCAGCCTTTGCCTCACATGGTCCGGAATTTCTTTGACGAACTCGTCATTAAACTCGTTGCTCATAGCCAATCACTCCTTTTTGTTTATCATGATTGATTCGTAGTATGGCTTTCGCTCTCGAAAGTCGTGACTTGATTGTTCCTTCGGGTTCCTTTAGCAACTCGCCAATTTCCTTGATATTCATCCCGACGATGTAATACAGCTCAATGGCCGTTCTATAATCTGCATTCAAGGAAGACAGTTCCTCTTCCAGCTCCATTTTCAATAAAGCAGGATTATCTTTTTCTCGAATGCTTTCCATATCGACCAGTTGGACGGTCCTGTTATTTTTCTTCAATAAGCCATTGCAGTTATTGATTAAGATCTTGCATATCCACGTATTAAAATATTCCGGTTTTTTTAACGTCGGCAGTTTTTCAAACGCTGTCATGATGGTTTCTTGCATGGCATCAGCCACATCTTCATCGTGATTCAGATATTTACTGGCTACTCTATAAAGAACATTTTCGTATTGCTTTATTAATTGGACAAATGCTTCACCGTCCCCGCTCTTCGCTTTCTTCACCAAAGCTTTCATATTAACCACCCATACACCTCCCTGTTGTCGGGACTAAGTTGCATTCCCTTGTTTCTGTTTCAAAAGATTAGATAAACAATTCGGTTCAATGGTTGCATGTCTTTAAAAAATCCTCACTCGCCAAAAATGTTTCACACTATATACAACTAATCTATAATCCTAATTTTCTCACATCCATTAACTATTTTTTGTGAAGTAAAGGAGATTTTTTCCTTTGTGGAGAATACATCAATTACTTGCCAACCAGAAAGGGTGCTCGGGATGTTGAAAATCAATGCGGAGATTGAAGAACTTGAGAAAGAAATCATGGAAAAAAAGCAACATTTGAAGAAATTAAAAAAAGCTGCTCCGTACATTCCTGTGAAGAACTACGAGTTTATAAAAAGTGACGGTCAGTCCATTTCTTTACTTGAACTTTTTGGAGATTGCAATGAATTGATTGTTGTTCACAATATGGGGAAATCCTGTTCATACTGCACGATGTGGGCGGATGGTTTTGTCGGAGTGTACGATTATCTTTTACTTAAAGCACCATTTGTTTTGGCTACGCCAGATTCTCCGGAAGTTCAACAATCGTTCGCTAAAGAACGAAATTGGCCATTTCCGATGGTTTCGACGATAAAAAGTAGTTTCAAAAAGGATATGGGATTTGAAAGAGACAATTACCAATATCCTGGAGTTTCGACCTTTAAAAAAGAAGCAGATGGCGTCATTTATTTGGTCGCAAACGATGCATTCGGACCTGGAGATGATTATAGCTCACCATGGCACTTCTTTGACTTGTTAGATTCAGGTGTTGAAGGTTTTAACCCAAAGGCAGTGAAAAAAAGGATGATGATCTAATCTTTATAATGAAAAACCGCTTACTCCTAGATGGAGTAAGCGGTTTCAGCTTGTTGACAAAAGAATAATAATTAAAATAAAAGTATAAAAATTGAGTTCTTATTTTTTGCACTCTATCGAGAAAGATTGTGGTCGGCTATTTCTTTCGCTTTCCGCGGACGAAACGCTAGCCTCCTCGGCTCAGCTGTCTATGACAGCTGAGCCTGTGGGGTCTAGCTTGTTTCGTTTTTCCGCAGGAGTCTTCAGAAATAGCCAACCACCTTCCAACTTAAATATTTTGCAGAGACACGCTTACAGAAGCAGTTTCTTTTGATTGGAGTGGAGGCGGCGACTTCAGCGGGAACAGCACGAGCTGAAGACCCCGCAGGAACGTAGTGACGAGGAGACTGATGCCGTGCCCGCGAAACGCGTCCGCCGCAATGGAAATCAACATTTTCTTGCATAGGCTCTTTTTCAATAGTATACAGTTATATTCACTCATTTTTTTGTTTGTCTACAGTCTGAAACCGCTTACTCGTAAATGGAGTAAGCGGTTTTTCATTATACAAAGCTGTATTTAGTTCTTCTTAACAAATTCTGATTTCAACTTCATAGCTCCAAAACCATCAATTTTGCAATCGATATCATGATCGCCATCAACCAGACGGATACTTTTCACTTTTGTTCCTATTTTCAGGACAGATGAACTTCCTTTTACTTTCAGGTCTTTGATGACGGTTACAGAATCACCATCATTCAATACATTTCCATTTGCATCTCTAACTACTTTATCTTCATTACTATTTTCATTCTTTGATTCCAGCGTCCACTCATGTGCACATTCCGGACAAACCAGCATATTCCCATCCTCATAAGTATAAGCTGAATGGCATTTCGGGCAATTTGGTAAAACTGACATAAATTTATTTCCTCCAAGCATTATTTTAATTCCATAGACAAAGGTTCGTCTCAATCTATTTTTTCACGATAAGTATTTCCTTCACAAGTATACACCGCATCCCGCAAATATAAAAACCCGGTCAGTTGTATTCCTGATCGGGTCTTTAAGCATAATCGGGAAATGATTCAATCCATTTCCATTGGATTTCCTTTACGCTGACGAATTTGATAATAGTTCAATTGCTTAAATAACTCAGAAGAAGTATCTTGGTTCACTTCAAATCCAACACCGTATTCAATATCATGCAATCTTATGGACTTACGAATAATAGATCCTTCCAATAAAAAAGGACTACCTAAAATTTCAAAACGACATGTTACTTGTCTCTCCAATGGAATATCCATAGATGAGATGAATTTCAAGCCTCTCACACTTACATTTTCAATCTCTACCGGCATGAAGAAGATTGCTCCATCCAATGAAATTTCTGCGTTGATTGATTGATGAAATACCACTCGAAAAAACTCGCGACGATTCTCGCTCATTTCGTTTCCCTCCAGTTAATATTAACTTCTATCACATATATAAATTAACGAGCAACCCTTTGATTTCGCCGACCAAACGAAGCGTATTAAGACCTTCATTTTCATCATTTAATACTTCATCCTGGACTTCAATGAGTTTCTGATCAATCACTTCCACTAATTGATGCGTTTTCATTCCACCACTTTGATTGAAGCTTTGTTTTTCGGACAATTGCAACCCTAAACTTAAGGATTCCCCGATGAACTGCTTTACTAAGTTTTTATAATCCAAGAGGTTTTCAAGGGTTCTTTGCTTAGCCAGCCTCTGCCCTTGTGAATCCACACGAGACATTAATTGATTTAAAGAATCCAGGTGCAATTTAGTCTGTGATTTTCTCATCATGTTGGCAAAAGAATCGGATGTCTTACTTTCCACTGCATTTTTTGAAATCCTGTCGTTTGAAAAGTTCGTTTGCATTCCAATACGCAAATGAAACACCTCATTCTACTTTTGATAACTTTGCTTTTTCCTGAACATATTCAGGACAAGCTCCACTTCTCCCAGATCAATCTGCAATACTTTGGCAATTTGCTTTTCAGAAAAACCTTGTTTATACAATTTCAACATTTTATCATTTTCCTGATCATTGACTGCAGACGCTTCGGGGTACACCTGCTTTACATCGTCATGCTCCTCCAGTGGAAACGTCTGAGCGGAGCTATCCGTCGTTACGGTGTTGAGTTTTTCTTCCAACATTCGGATTCTCTCATCGAGTTTACTATCTTTCACTCGAATATAGTCGACCAGTTTCTCATAAAGTTCATCATTTTCTTTTTCCACACTCGTCACGAATTCTTCCATGCTTCCATGAATGGCGTCTAAATCTTCTTTCATTTGAGCCCTTTTTTGTTTCAATTCGGCTAATACAAGAAATGACCTGATATTCACTAATATAACTAAAATAATCATTGCGATCAGAAACCAGTCCAAGGGTATCACCTTATCCTTCTATCCTTTTTAAAATCAATAGTTTTCGTGTATTGCCAGTGTCGCTGACCTTAAACGAAGTATTGCTTTAGAGTGCATTTGGGAAACTCGAGATACACTTACACTGAGCACTTCCGCAATTTCCGTTAATTTCAGTTCTTCGAAATAGCAGAGTGAGATGACGAGCTTTTCTTTTTCTGGCAAGCGGCCAATCGCATGTGACAATGATTCTTTTATCATCTGTGCTGTTAAATGGCGTTCTGGCGATTCCGCTTGATCGTTTTCAATCATTGAATATTTTCCGACCTGATTATCCTCATCGTAGACAGTCTCATCAATTGATATCATGGTAGACAGTGCCGCTTCTGAAACCGTTTTGTTCAGTTCCGCTTTTGTAATCCCTAAATAATCACTGACTTCCTCATCTGTAACAGAATCATTTTTCTGCTGTTCGAGAATTGCGTAGGCATTTTCGATTTTCTTCACTTTATCCCTTACGGAACGTGGTAACCAATCGCTATGCCTCAGTCCATCAATGACCGCTCCTTTGATTCGCCATGACGCATATGTTTCAAACTTCATATCTCTATCCATATTGAATTTATCAAATGCATCAAGCAGTCCCTCATATGCGAAACTACGAATGTCGTCCTTATCGACTGTTTTAGGCAAACTGATCATAAATCGCTGAACGATGTAATCAACCAATGGTAGATAGCGCTCGACTAAATATTCACCCGCTTGTGGATCACGCTGTTTTTGCCAATTTCCCCAAATGGCCAGTTCTTCTTTAGACAATTTATTGTTCAACATGAGTTTCACCACCACTTATAAGAGTGCTTTAAGCTTTTATTTAAAGGCTTTTTTAAATCTTGCTGTTGATATTCCGCAAAACAGCTGCGCTTTCCACAGGCTTGCACCGAACTAACTCGGACTTAGCTTCCGAGTGGATTTCGGCACTTCGCTTTTTCCTGTTGGAGTCTCCGCTGTTTTACTCCATATCACTAAATCGTAAGCTATGTCATATACCTGTTCTCTTTAATGATTGTAGTGGAATGCGGCGACTCCAGCGGGATAAGCGTGTCCAGACTAGACCCCGCAGTGAGCATAGCGAATGAGGAGGCTAGTGGACCGCCCGCGGAAAGCGTCCGCATGGAACAAAAATCAACAATATCTTTTAACAGAGCCTATTTAAAAAGCATTTTCAATAAAAACCCTTTAATCCCAAGCTTATAAGAAACAGGAAGTTGAAGAAATTCGTTTGTCACATTTTGCATAGCCTGTGAAGCATGACAGTTTGGAAAAGCCAATAAAAACGGGATTTGTTTTTTGACGGCATTTGGAATATTTATGTCACTTGGGATAAACCCCAATGTACCGATTTGTTTATTTAAAAATTGCTCGGTTACTTTTTTGAAGTTATCGGCTGTTTGTTTTCCTTCTTTATCACTCGTACATTGATTGATGATAAGTTTAATATGTACATTTGTATCCTTCGCGTGAACCATCTTCACAATGGAATAAGCATCGGTTATCGAAGTGGGCTCTGGGGTAGTGACTAGAATGACGTCATCAGCCGCTAAAATAAACCGTAAATTTTCATAAGATAATCCCGCACCAGTATCCAGAATAATATAATCCACAGATCCTTGTATCGAGCTCAACTCACTGAAAAATTTGTTCATTTTCGTTTCATCCAGGCTGAACATCTCATTAAATCCCGATCCTCCTGAGATAAATAACAAGCCATTCGGTCCTTCTTCGATAATATCCCAAATAGATAAATCCTTTTCGATCATGGTAGCGATGGATTCTTTGTTGGATCTGCCGAGTAATACATCGACATTCGCAAATCCCAGGTCTACGTCAAAAATTAGGACTTTCTTGTTTTGTTGAACAAGACTCAAAGCAAAATTCAGTGCGAAGTTTGATTTTCCGACACCACCTTTTCCGCTGGTGACGGCAATAATCCGGGTTTGTCTCCGCTCTTTTCGGGGTGTCTTTTGCAACACTTTTTCCCTTAATTTTTTAGCTTGATCAATCATTTTCATCTTCCTCTAATACGAAGTTTGCTATTAATTCAGGGGTTACGGTAAGAATATCGTCTGGAACATTTTGGCCATTGGCAATATATCGTATTGGGATTGAGTAATGATAAATCAAGTTCAAGATGGCACCAGATGAACTGGTTTCATCTTTTTTTGTCAAAATCAGCTGGTCCATCACAATTGTTTGGAAATTATCAATGATTTTCTTCATATCCTCGTACTTGGCGGTAAGGCTCAACACTAAATTAATTTGTATTTCCTTCTTGTCTGGAAGCATCTGCTTTAGATCATCAATATACTGTTTTTGTTGATAGTTTCTGCCGGCCGTATCCATTAGAATGATATCGCAGCCGCTTAAATCATCTATAGCCGCACTCAGGTCGACTGAAGATTCCACTACTCTGATTGGGATATTCAAAATGCCTGCATACGTTTTTAATTGCTCCACTGCTGCAATCCGGTAGGTGTCTGACGTAATCAGTCCCACTTTTTTATCTTCACTCAGCAAATAATCAGCCGCTATTTTAGCAATGGTTGTGGTCTTTCCTACTCCGGTTGGACCAATAAAACAAATGATATCTGCTTTTCTTCTGCTCGGTCTTTTTTTATGGGCATTGATCAACTTGATGATTTCTCTTTTAGCCAAAGCTTTAATTTTATCTTCAGAGGTATTAGGATGCTGTTCTAAAACCAGCATCAGCTTAGCCATTATCTCCGATTGAACTTCTGCGGTAATTCCTTGTGCATTTAATTTTTTATTTAGTGCTTTTAACGTCTCTGGCAAACGGTCTTCATCAATCACTTGGAACATGAACTGCTTCAGGCTTTTCAGTTCACTCATCAGCTCATCCAGATTTCCCTCATTCTTATCAATCGGACTTACTGATTTATTTAACTCAGAATCCACGTCCATTTCCTTTTCAGAAGCTTGAATCTCAGGCTTGATTGATACGACTCGCTTTGATTCACTTGGTGCTGGCTCAACTGCAGCAATTACTTCAAGTTTGGCTTTCTTGAAAAAGCCTAAGTAACCGCCTGTTTTAATTTGCTTTGTATTTAAAATAAGAGCGTCCGGACCCAAGTCTCTTTTGATCTTGGGTATGGCCTCGGTCATATTATTGACAACATACGTTTTCAGCCTCATGAGAAACTACCCACCCCTCCTGAGATATTAACGACTCCAACACTTTGGATCTCTACTTCCGGTTCCAATTCATTATAAGAAAGGACAGGAAGATCTGGTGCAAACTGTTCGACGAATTGGCGCATATAAATGCGGGTTGCAGGCGATGTCAGCAATATAGGCTGCACACCGGACTGCTGAAGCTGATTGACTTGTTCCGAAATCTTTTGAAAAATGATTTGTGAAGCTTCTGGGTCAATCGATAAGTAGCTCCCTTGTTCAGTACGATGCACAGACTCTGCAAATTTCTTCTCGAGACTTGCACCTGCCGTAATAACCTGTAATGCCTCATTAGGATTCGTATATTGCAAAGTGATTTGTCTGGATAAAGCTTGTCTCACATACTCCGTCAATACATCTGTATCTTTCGTTTGAGGTGAGTAGTCTGCCAACGTTTCCAAAATAACGAGTAAATTTCGGATCGACACTTTTTCCTTCAGCAGCTTCATGAGAACCTTTTGCACTTCCCCTATTGCCATTAAGTTTGGAATCAATTCCTCAATGACGGCAGGAGAGTTTTCTCTTATGTTCTCAACCAAGGTTTTTACTTCCTGTCTGCCAATAAGTTCGTGGGCATGTTTCTTGATAACTTCCGTTAGATGGGTCGAAACAACAGAAGGTGGATCGACAATTGCATATCCTGCCATCTCCGCTTCTTCTTTCATTTCTTCATTGACCCATAATGCTGGCATCCCGAATGCCGGTTCTACCGTCGCAATACCTTCAATGCTTTCGTCATCAACTCCAGGACTCATTGCCAAGTAGTGATCAAGCATAATCTCACCTGAAGCCACTCGGTTACCTTTTATCTTAATGACATATTGATTTGGAAAGAGTTGAATATTGTCGCGGATTCGTATGACAGGCACCACAATGCCAAGTTCAATCGCGCATTGTCTGCGAATCATAATGACGCGGTCCAATAAATCCCCACCTTGATTCTTATCAGCAATAGGAATCAAGCCGTATCCGAACTCGAATTCGATGGCATCCACATGGAGGAGGTCAACAACACTTTCAGGACTTTTCAATCCTTCCAGCTCCTGTCCTTCATTTGAAGCTTCTTTCTCTTCCTCTTCTTCGGCATTCAGTGTGCGTTGCATTCTATAGCCTCCGAACGCCACAAGCCCAGCAACTGGAAACACCAATAAAGGACTGATAGGCGTGAAAATAGCAAATAAAGAAAGAGTTCCTGCCACCACATAAAGCAGCTTTGGATAAGCGAATAATTGTTTCGTAATATCTGAACCTAAGTTCCCTTCTGAAGCGGCTCTTGTTACGACGATGCCGGCTGCAGTAGAAATCAACAATGCCGGAATTTGGCTTACCAGACCGTCACCGATGGATAATAAGGTAAATAGTTGAGCAGCTTCACCGATTGGAAGTTTGTGTACGACAACTCCAATGATTAAGCCACCGATAATATTAATGAGAACGATAATAATACCAGCTATCGCATCCCCTTTAACGAACTTACTCGCACCATCCATGGCACCGTAGAAATCAGCTTCCTGGCTTACCTTTTCCCTGCGTTTTTTAGCTTCCTGGTCAGAAATCATTCCTGCTCCAAGGTCTGCATCGATACTCATTTGTTTACCTGGCATAGAATCAAGAGTAAAACGAGCTGCTACTTCCGCCACACGTTCTGACCCCTTAGTAATGACCAAGAACTGAATAATAACTAAAATTAAAAACACCAATATACCAATAACGGGACTTCCACCGACTACGAATGAACCGAACGTTTCAACAACTTCTCCCCCTGTTTGATTGGTTAAAATAGATCGAGTTGTAGAAACATTTAATCCGAGACGGAACAATGTTGTCAGTAAGAGTAACGTAGGAAAGATTGAAAATTGTAGTGCTTCTTTCGTATTCATCGCTACTAAAATAATTGTCAAGGAAATACTGATGTTTATCATAATCAAGAAATCCAGTAAAATCGGCGGAAGAGGAATAACCATCATCACGACAATCATAATGACTGAAACTAAGACGAGATAATCTTTGATTTTCATGCTGTTTCCTCCTCCCACAAATTCATTTAATCTTTCCTTTTAAGCGATAGATATATGCTAAAACCTCTGCAACCGCCAAGAACAATTCTTCCGGAACATAGTCACCTATTTCCACTTGGTTGTATAGAGCACGGGCAAGGGGTTTATTTTCCATAATCACAATTTCAAGTTCTTTAGCTTTTTCTTTAATTTTCAGGGCAAGATGGTCTTTCCCCATTGCAATGACCATTGGCGCTTCCATGGTTTCTGCATCATACTTAATTGCAATTGCATAGTGAGTGGGGTTTGTAATCAGAACATCTGCATTCGGCAAGTCCTGAATCATTCGATTCATGCTCATTTGTCTTTGTCGTTCTTTAATTTTGGATTTAATCAGAGGATCGCCCTCTGCCTTCTTGAATTCATCCTTGATGTCTTGCTTAGACATTCGAATGCCCTTTTCAAATTCATACTTTTGATACATGTAATCCATTATGGCTAAAACTAATAAGATAATTGATGCAACCATCCCCATCTTGAAAACCAGGGAACCGATAAATGACAAGGAATCGCCGATACTTTTTTGTGAGAGTAAAAACAACTCTTCTTTTGCCGACCATAAAACATTAAAAGCGGCAAAACCAATAATGGCGATTTTAAGTAATGACTTTAATAGTTCCACCAATGCACGCATGGAAAAGATTTTCTTGGCACCTTCTATCGGATTCAAACGTTCAAGCTTCATCTTGAGAGGCTCTGTCGTAAATAGAGACCCAACTTGAATGTAATTCCCCAAAAAGCCGAATACCATCGCAATAATCATAATTGGAGCCGTGATCATTATTGCATTGAACGTCATTTGTTCGAACAAGGTGCGAATATTTTCCGGGCTCCACTCCCATCCAATATACTGAGTGAAATTGATTTGAAAGATTGCTAGAAGCCGATCCAGTATCCAGCCACCCAAAAAATTGAGCAACATAATTCCACCAAGCATAATTAGTGCAGCAGGTACTTCAGCACTTTTGGCCACTTGGCCTTTTCGTTTTGACTCCTGCCTCTTTTGAGGTGTTGCTTTTTCCGTCTTTTCCGAAGCAAAAAACTGTAAGTCGAGAGGATATCTTTTTTGCACTTATGGTCCTCCCATCAACTTGATCAGCTGAGACATGCTTACCATTATTTTTTCGAACAGGATTTGTAATAGGTAAAAGAAAATGGGCATCGAAAGTAATAACATGATAAACCCTACAAAAATCTTCAATGGCAACCCGACTGCAAAAATGTTTAATTGTGGGACGGTCTTGGCTAAAATGCCAAGAGCTACATCAATCAGAAACAGTGCACCAACAATCGGTAATGCGATCTGCAAGGCGATGACGAACATTTCTACAAATAATGTCGTGAAAAAATGAGTGATGTCACCAAAATCAGCCGAGAAGGAAACAGATTCAACCGGAAATGACTTGAAGCTTTGCATGACTCCATCCAGCATTAAATGATGTCCATTAACGGTCAATAAAAAAAGCAGTGCCAAGATATATTTGAAGTGACCAATAATCGGCACCTGACTGCCTGTTTGCGGATCCATCACACTGGCAATGGCAAAGCCCATCTGAAAATCGATGAATGCCCCCGCTATTTGAACTGTGTATAACAATAATGCTGCTGTAAAGCCAAGTGCGATGCCTACTGCAAGTTCTTTTATGATCAGCAGGATGTAATAGGAATCCATTAGAAGTGCTTCTTCAGCGTCCATGCCGGATAAAGCAATTAATGAAATGAAAAACCCCAATCCAATCTTGAATTGGTTCGGAACACCTTTCATTGAAAATAAAGGCGCAACGAGGAAAAAACTAGTTAATCGAACAAAGATCAGCAGTAGATATGGGTACATCTCAAAAATAGTATTCATATCAATCCCACTATCCGATTAGTTGCGGAAGTTGTTGGAACAAATCTCTTGTAAAATCCAATAATATCGTCAGCATCCATGGTCCAAACAACACGATGGACAAAAACACTGCCAATATTTTTGGAATGAACGCAAGTGTCTGTTCCTGAATTTGTGTCATCGCTTGGAACACACTGACAATCAGTCCGACAGCAAGTGCAATTAATAGCATAGGAGCAGATATGATAATGATCATATATATCGATTGTTCCGCTAATTTGATCACCGTATCTGGAGTCATCGTTTTCTTCCTTCCCTAAAAGCTGACAAGCAGCGATTCTATAATTAAATACCAGCCATCAACCAGAACAAACAACAGTATCTTGAAAGGCAACGAAATCATAACCGGAGGCAACATCATCATCCCCATGGCCATTAACGTACTGGCAACAACCATATCGATGATCAAGAACGGGATAAATATGACAAAGCCAATTTGAAATGCAGTCTTCAACTCACTGATGGCAAACGCCGGAATAAGCGAGGTTAACGGGATATCTTCAATGCTGTCTGGCTTTTCCAAACCAGCGTATTTAAAAAACAAAGCGAGATCTTTTTGTCGCGTATGTTCTGCCATAAATTCCTTAATTGGAATCACTGCAGTATTCAACGCCTTCTCTTGTGCGAGATCCCCCGCCAGATATGGCTGTAAGGCCGTTTCGTTAACTTCATTAATTACTGGCGTCATAATGAAAAAGGTCATAAACAGGGCTAGTCCCACTAACACTTGGTTCGGTGGCATAGACTGTGTCCCTAAACCGGTACGAACAAATGACAACACGATGATGATTCGAGTAAAACACGTGAGCATGATCAAGATTCCTGGAGCCAGTGAAAGGATGGTCATCAGGAACAAAATCTGCAATGTAATGGAAACATCTCCCGGCGCATCCGTACCAAAATTGATGCCAGGAATGCTAAGTGAAAGAAGGAAGTTTGTCATCATCATTCTGATTTACCTTCCTTTTCATCATCTACTTTGTTCAAATCTTGCTTGAGTTGGTCTTGTTTACTCTTTTGTTTATTCAGGCTTTGCTTGAATAATTGTTCAAAACCATTTGTAGGTTTAGATTCCAACCGCTTGCTTATCTTTTCTTTCGAAAAATCGACGATCGAGTTCGATAAATTCATGATCGGGTTTGATAACATATTTGGTTGCTGCTCTAAATCATTCTCAATACTGCTAATCTCATCCGTATTTGAAAATTCCTTAATCAATGTGACTTGATCTGCCACTCCCAGTAAATAAACCTTGTCACCTACTTTTACAAGTTGAAGTGATTTATTGTTACCTAAAGGAGTTCCGCCCATTAATTTAACTGCTTGATTTGGTTGGAATTTTTTTTGTCTTACTGCCAGAAACTTAATCAATCCATAAATCATGACGAGAATCAGCAACGTATAGAATATAAGTTTAATAATGATGGTCACTAGACTAGTGTTTTGAGTAGGCTTTAACTCCTCATCAACAACCGGCTCTACCTTTTCATCGGACTGCTTTTCTACAGCCAAAGATTCTTTTACGGTCGGATCTTTAGCAGCATTTGCCAAATTCGGGGTCAACATCACATATAAAGAGAAAAGCAAAATCATCGCAAGTACTTTTACATATCTTTTTTGAATCAAACCTGGCAAACTCCTTACTTACGGCATTATCGTAGTTTTGAAATACGCTCTGCTGTGCTTAAAATATCTGTTACACGGACGCCGAAATTTTCATCAATCACGACAACTTCACCTACAGCGATTAACTTGTTATTGATTAAAATATCAACAGGTTCACCTGCCAATTTATCAAGTTCAATAATCGAGCCCTGGGAAACACTCAAAATTTCTTTCACCATACGTTTCGTTCTTCCCAGTTCAACCGTTACTTGAAGTGGAATGTCGAGTAACATGTCCAAATTGTTCGGTTCTGAATGTGCGGAGCCGGATTCATCGAAATTTGAAAATTGAACAGATTGGATTTTAGGTGATGAACCTGATTCGTCCGTTTTAGTAGTTACATCTGTTTGAGTAGTGGATTGAAATTGCATTTCTTTTGTCTCCTCTGGATGACGTCCTTCTTCCAATAAATCTGTTAATATTTCTACCACTTGTTTCCCCAAGCGGACAGGAATATATAGTTGAAGGCTGATATTTTCCTGAGTACCTATTTTCAGTTGAAAATCTGCTTCTACAAACCATTTTTCATCTGTAAATTTTGCAACAGGGAAGTCTTTCAGTGTTTCAATCAAGTCCATCGATGACAAGGAATGGGAAACCTCTTGGTCTAGTACCGTAGTCATTGATTGTGAGACAGAAGTAAACATTTTTTGTACCACTTCTTCTACCACTTGAAATTGTTTTCTGATATGGTTCTCTTCGCTGTCCGTATAGATCAGGTTTGTCATGGTCTGAACATCATCTACATGTAGGGAAAGAATTTGTAAGCCGTTGATGCCACCCTCATATTCTCCCAGAACCACGATGAAGGGCTCTTTTGTATTGGTTAATAACTGATCATTTTGTCTGATGGATAGTTTTGGAGTAGAGAAACTTACTTGCTGGGAAAATAGAGTAGTGAGCACTGCAGACGAACTTCCCAGTGATACATTCAATAACTCTGTCAATGCTTCCATTTCACGCTTCGATAGGGAACTCTCGGAAATCGTTTCATCGTCCGTTCCACTTTGCCCCAGTAAACCTTTGATTTCATCTGGAGATAACTTATCAGTTTTCATCGAATTCATCTCCTTCTCTATGAACTTCGGTTACTTGCACAGCCATTCGTCCTTTCGAAACCCCAGGTTGTGCAAAAAATTTCTGTTTATCATCTACCAATATTGTTACAGGAGCATCGTAAGACTCATTTAAGCGAATGACATCACCGCGTTTAAGATTCAAAAAATCGCCAACGTCTATCGTTGATCGACCTAATACCGCTTTAACATTTAGTTTCGTGGCTTGCAATTTTTTCTCCAATGCTGCAACTTCCTGATTGACCACGTTTTTTTTCTGATTGGCCAACCAATGGCGAGCAGATAACTTCGGTAAAATTTGCTCCAACACTACATGCGGCAAACAAATATTGATGATTCCTTCAACATCACCAATTTTTGCATGTAATGCTACTAAAATAACTGTTTCATTAGGCGGGAACATGGTTAAGAACTGAGGATTCACTTCTATTTCTTTGAACTCCGGAGACAGTTTCACTACAGACGACCAGGCTTCTTGAAAACTGATCAGTGCCTTAACAAAAATCCGTTGAATCACACTGATTTCAATTTCCGTTAAATCGCTGCTTTTTAAGGAGATGTTCCCTTGTCCACCAAGCAATCTATCCACAGTGACATACACCACATCCGGAGAGAATTCCATAACCATGCTTCCTTGAAGCGGTGGCGCTTTAAAAACACCCAAAATGGATTTCTTCTGAACATTATTGATAAATTCCTCATAAGGATATTGCTCAACAGATGTAACAGAAATCTGCACGAATGTACGAAGCTGTGTAGAAAGATAGGATGTCAGCAATCGGGCAAAGTTTTCATGTATTCTATTTAGTGTTCGAATTTGATCTTGTGAAAAACGCATTGCCTTTTTAAAGTCGTATGTTTTAACATTTCTTTCCTTGCTAGGTTTAACCGGTTTAGGTTCTTCCTTTTTCAAGGACGATAGAATGGTCTCAATATTTTCATCTGATAAGAAATCCACCAGGATCGTCCTCCCTTCATTCCATCCAGTTTGGCTTCTGCAAACTCGGCAAAAGGTTTAATTTTTGATAGTAGGCTGTCACTTTATTCGTTACTTCTTCAACTGACTCCAAAACATGTACTTTCTTTCCTGACCCCAACGTGACCACAGTATCTGGAGTGGATTCAATTCTTTCGATATAAAGAGCATTTAATGTAAATGGTGTTCGATTAAGTTTCGTTAATTGGATCATGTTAAAAGCGGCTGGAGAGACGCTTCATCCCTCTCAGCCTGCCCTCCCTATTTTATCGTTTCAAGTTTACGACTTCTTGTAAGATTTCATCAGAAGTAGTAATCGTACGTGAGTTTGCCTGGAAACCACGTTGAGCAATAATCATTTCTGTGAATTCCTCTGTCAAATCAACATTGGACATTTCGAGCATGCCTGAACCTACTTCGACATTATTTGTCGTTGCAGTTCCAATCATTTGAGTCAGTGTTTGTGAATCAGCTTTAGAAGTTAATTCATACAAAGATCCGCCAGATTTATTTAGTCCAGCTGGATTGTCAGGTTGTGCAATTGCGATAGAAGCAATTATTGTTTCTGTTCCATTCGCATCTTTACCAACCACTTCACCTAAGAGATTGATGCTAAAGGACTCATAAGTATTCGAATCAATCTTAATTGGTTCGTAGATTGCAGGGTTTGTGACAGGTTCTCGTCTACCAATTACATTGTAGCCCTGTGAAGTAACAAGATTCCCTTGTGCATTAACAACAAAATTACCAGCTCTAGTCAAATAGCGATCTGCAGTACTATTAGCCGGTACCGTTGGATCTTGAACTACGAAGAATCCATCGCCATTTATAGCCACATCTGATCCAACACCAGTTGTCATAAATGAACCTGGATTATGAATCACATTGATTGCAGAAGTCATTGATCCTAAACCAACTTGCATCGAATTAACACCACTGCCTGATAAGTTTTGACTTAATAAATCCTGGAAGTTGATTGTGCTTTTTTTGTATCCAATCGTGTTTACATTCGAAATATTGTTCCCGATCACATCTAATTTTGTTTGGAAACCTTTCATACCTGATACTCCAGAATACATTGAACGTAACATTTGTTTTTCCCCTTTCAAATATTGCCTTATCCCTTTTGTGGATTAGACAATTTCCTGTTCATTTATTGTTTTTGACTCTTTTTCAATACGATGGATTGAGTCGATTGGAACCTTGACGTTATCCTCAAGCTCGACTATTAACTCCCCATTTACGATTTCCAGTCCCTTGACAATCCCCTCACCTGACTGCAACTCTCCGTTTACTTCCCGCTCCCAATACACCTTGTTACCAATTAAATCAGCGTTTTCGGATAGTGACTGTCTCCATTGAAGACCAATAAACAGATTCATTGCCTGATTCAAGTTTGTTAACTGTTCCAAACTGCTGAACTGAGCCATCTGTCCGATGAATTCCGTATCTTTCATCGGCTCCAATGGATTCTGGTTCTTCATTTGTGTCACAAGGATTTGCATGAAAGCATCTTTACCAAGTCCATTTTGTGGCTCTGTGTGCATTGTTGCGCCTGCCGTCGGCATTTTGACCGTGCTAGAACTATTCACATTCATTGCAATGCCCCTTCCTCGTTATATTGTATAATCTACTTTCATTAATCCCTCTGACGAATGGTAACGTTCTACAGCGGCTTCTTCTTCAATTCGTTGATAGCCGTTTTTATTGTGTGATGCGTTTCCTTGCTTTTGCTGTTGTTGTTGTTGCTGTTGTTGTTGTTGTGAAAAACGCTGATCTGGGTGTGCGTTTTGTTGTCCAAATGATGGCTGCGAACTCTGTTGCGATATTTCAATACGATCAAGCGTTACACCCTGCTGAAGCAATGAATTTCTTAACTGATTCACTTGAAGTTCCAACGCCTCTTTAGCCAGTAAGTTACTGGTGAAAATTTGGGCTGCAATCTTTCCTTCTGAAGCTGTCAAACGAATATCCAGATGTCCGAGATGTTCTGGAAAGATGTTCACTTTTATTTGCGTTCCTTCTTGCGTGCCATTCAAACGGAAAGAACCTTTCAGCACCCCACCTAACTCTTCAATCAGGTTTGACATACGAACCGTGGGTGCTGGTGGTGCACTTGCTTCCGGGCGCGTTGGAGCTTGGCTAGCTTTTGCGACTTCCGATGCAGTGCCAGTTAAAACTTGTCCATTCACTTCAGTTGGAACAGGTTCCGCTCGTGCAGCGTTACCATCCAATTGTTGAAGCTGTGAAATAGATTGTGTTGATAGTGGTCGTGAAGTGTTTACAATCAGTCCATTATTCCTTGGAGGTTCAGTTAACTGTGTTTGGTCAGTTGGTTGTTGTGTAAAACTGTCCATTTGTTTAATTATTTTTGCCACTTCATTTTGCTGTTGTTTTCCTGTAATAGCCTGCTGGTCGTTATCAAGTTGCTGGATAAAGGCGACCAATTGTTTAAATGCCTGCTCTAATTTTTTCGGATCAGCTAAAATATTTTCTTCTACCCCCACAAGTTCTGCAGTGGCTTCGAATGATTTAGTAACAGTTGATTGTTTTTGAATTTCCTGATCGATCTGGTTCAGCAGATTTATCAGTTTTTCCTGAACTGAATCACTCATCACTTGGCCAGGCTCGACACTATGTAGCTGGTTTTCTATTTGAACCGTTTGAAGAGAAAGCATCTGTACGATTACATACATCATTTCCTGCTCTTCGGGTGACAAATTTTCTTTCGGTATTTCCTGCAAGGTTTGCAACATATCCTGAAGTTTTTCCAGCAGTGCTTCCTGTTGATTTACATTTACTTTTTCTTCGCTTGCACTTTGTCCTTCTGCAGCTACAGAACCTAATAGTGCAGCGAAATTCACCGTGGCTGACCCACTACTTTGTTTTGATGCAATGGGCTTTGAAGTTGAAATGTTGGAAGGAATAGATAAACTCATAGTTTCCATTTTTTCATCACCCTTCAGCTAAACTAGCTTGTGTTGTTCGGTAAAATCTTGTACTTGCCAATTCATCGAAGAAATTCTGTTCTGCCATTTTGCTTTGCTCAACATATATAGTAAGTTCTTGTTGCTTTAGATTTCCCCATGTCTTTTCTTCTTGAGCTTTCTTTTGCAAATGAGTTTGTGTTCTCGACACATTGTTCTGCAAATGCTCCAGCTCGCGATTCAAGGAAATCAATAGCTCCTGAAGTTGATGGATATAATTGACCAACATTCTTAATTCCGAAATGTTGACTCCATCCTTCTGTTTTTCTTTTTTCAAACGTTCTGCATCCATAATTTTTTTATGAATTGCTTCTTTTTTTCGATGGCCTATTTCTTGTTGTTTGATGGCATCCGCCATTTCCATTTGCGCCAAGCCTTTTTCATTCTCTTTTAAATCCAATATTTTTTGAAATCTAAAGTTGAATTGCGTCACGTCTGTGCTCCCCCAAATTGCGCTGATAGCCGGTCGATACTCTCTTCCAGCTTTGTCTTTTCATAAATATCTTGTTGCAAGAATTCTTTTATCAGTGGATAGGAACGGATGGCATCATCTATTTCTTTGTTGGCTCCGCTTTTGTAAGCGCCAATATTAATCAGATCTTCCGATGCATCATAAGCTGCCAACAATCTTTTGAATTCAACAGCTGCCTTTTGGTGCTCGTCTGATACAACATCATGCATGACCCGACTGACACTCGACATAATATTGATTGCCGGGAATTGACCTTTTTGAGCTATTTTCCGATCCAATACAATATGTCCATCTAGAATACCTCGGACAGCATCGGCAATTGGTTCGTTCATATCGTCTCCATCAACCAGCACTGTATAGAAAGCGGTAATCGAACCCTTGTTAGACGTTCCGGAACGTTCCAGCAATTTTGGCAGCAGTGCAAAAACACTTGGTGTGTATCCTTTACTTGTTGGTGGCTCGCCAACTGCTAGTCCCACTTCACGTTGTGCCATAGCAAAGCGTGTCACCGAGTCCATCATCAACATGACGTTTTTTCCTTGATCACGGAAATATTCCGCAATGGCTGTAGCCGTCATAGCACCTTTTATTCGTTGTAATGGCGTCTGATCGGAAGTTGCCGCAACGACGACCGACTTTTTTAACCCCTCAGGACCAAGGTCGCGTTCAATGAAATCTCGAACTTCCCTGCCCCGCTCACCTATCAGGGCAATTACATTGACGTCAGCTTCTGTATTGCGGGCAATCATACCAAGCAATGTACTTTTTCCGACGCCACTTCCTGCAAACACACCAACGCGCTGGCCTTGTCCAACTGTCAATAGTCCATCAATGGCTCTTACACCAACTTCCAATGGTTTATCGATTCTCGGTCTTTTCAATGGATTCGGTGGTGTATTATTGGTTGAATATTTCTTCAACCCTTTCGGAAGTATGTTTTCATCCAACGGCTGGCCCGTTCCATCGAGAACTTTTCCTAAAATGGATGGTCCCACTTTGATTTGGAGTGGATATCCGGTTGCAACAACCAGGCATCCTGGACCTATTTGAGATACGTCCTTCAACGGCATAAGTAAAATTTTGTTTTCTTTGAAGCCGACCACTTCAGCTTCAATTGGCCGCTCATAGTGGTTCGGATACAACAGACAAAGTTCTCCAATTTTTGCATATGGTCCTCTTGATTCAATGGTCAGGCCGATAACTTGAATCACTTTCCCATGCTTTTTTACTGGCTCAATCTCTTCCAATAATTCGAGGTATTCATCTTCCCTTAGGTTCATCGTTGGTTTTCTCCTCACAATAAGCCAGTAAGTGCTTTTTAATCTCCTGCAGCTGACTGTCAATCGTGACATCATAAGAACCACTTGCCGTATGAATCATACAGCCACCTTTGGAAAGGTTGGCAACCGGAACCAATTTAAACTCTGAGTCAGCTTTTACATAGGTCTTTAACTCTTCTAGAAACGGTAAAATTATCGGATAATCTTCAAGCGATACTTGCATAGTGACATCCTCTGACTCTTCTATATGCTTTAAGGCTTGCTTTACGACGTTCAGTAACTGGTCATCATGCTGCTTCAATTCTTTTTTGATAACTTTCTCAGCCACTCTAACGCTGAGTGACAATAAGAACGACTCAGATTCCTGAACAATTTTTGCCTTTTCTTCGTAAGCCGTCTCTATCAATACATGCATTTCCTCGCGTCTTTGCCGGAATTCTTCTTCCGCTAACAGCTTGCCCTGCTCAAATCCCGCTTGAAAACCTTGTTCAGATGCTGCTTCTGCCATTCTTCTAGCTTCCTGCACCGCTTCATCTTGCTTTTCTGACCACCAGTGGTCAATTTCCACTCGGGCACTTTCCATTTCATTATTCATTTGCTTTTGAAGTTCTCCGTACTGTGTTTCCAATGCTTCGATTTCCATTAACAACTGTTTCTTCTGCAAAACTGGATCAGGTTCTTGTTCATTCAAGGCCAATGTTTTGCTTTCTATTTTTTTTGTATGAATTATTTTCTTTTCATTGGTCGGGAGCGAATGCGAGCGAATGATATTAGACAATCACTTCATTCCCTTCACCACGGGCCACAATGATTTCGCCTTTTTCTTCTAAACTACGAATCAACGTAACAATGTTTGTTTGTGCGTCTTCTACGTCTTTGAGTTTCACAGGACCCATTAATCCAATTTCTTCGCGGATCAGATCTGCCCGTCTTGTAGACATATTGGTATAAACCGTATCCTTCACTTCATCACTTGCTACTTTCAGTGCGTAAGTTAAATCTGCATCATTAACTTCACGAATGACACGTTGAATGGCACGTGTGTCCAAGTTCACGATGTCTTCAAATACAAACATCCGCTTCTTGATTTCTGCAACAAGATCAGGAGTTTCGGTTTCCAGCTTAGAAAGAATAGCTTTCTCGGTACCACGATCCACTTTACTTAGCACTCTAACAATTGCTTCTACACCACCGGTAGATGTGTAATCTTGTGATCCAGTAGCCGAAAGCTTTCTCTCAAGAATTTGTTCAACCTGATGAATAACCTCAGGCGAAGTACTCTCCATTAAGGCAATCCTCCTTGCTACTTCTGCTTGCTTTTCAGGAGGCAGTGCAGAAAGGATTTGCGATGATTGCTTTGGTTCCAAATACGATAGTACTAGTGCAATCGTTTGTGAATGTTCATGCTGTAAAATATTCAAGATTTGATTCGGATCTGCTCTTCTTGCGAAACTGAAAGGTTTAACTTGCAACCTGCTCGTTAATCTGCCAATTGCATCCATTGCCTTTTCTTTACCTAGCGCTTTTTCAAGAATATCCTTTGCATATTCCAGGCCGCCTTCATTCATATAATCTTGGGCAAGAATCATTTCATAAAATTCATCGATTACCTGTTCTGTTTGACTGTTTTTTAATTGTCGTATATTTGAAATTTCCATTGTTACTTGATCAATTTCTTGTTCCGTCAACTGTTTAAAAATTTCCACAGACACGTCCGGTCCCAATCCCACTAACAATACGGCAACTTTTTGTATCCCACTTAGCTCTCTTGCATTTTTAGCCATGTGTCACCCTCCTACTCATCTGCCATCCAAGAGCGTAACAATTTAGCAAAGTCTTCAGGTCTACCTGTAGCAAGCTTTTCAATCGTTTTTCTCTTAGGATTTGCTTTTGTATTGAACTCGGATAGGTCAACCTCAGCTTCTTCAAAGTTGCTGACTTTTTCGATAGGTTGATTAAACATATCAAGAACATATTCTTCTTCTTCCTCCATGCTTTCACGCTTCCTTTTACGGATTATGAAGATTAAAACTATCAGAATCAGAAGTAGGACAACACCCCCAACGATAATCCAAAACAGTGGGTTCGAGATATTGTTCATTGACAACAAAGATTCACCCTGTGCTTCACCGTCAACCACAGGTTTTCCTTGGAACTCCGTTGCAAATACTGATATACGGTCATCCAGCGCTTCTTCCGTCACTTGCGTTCCATTCATGCTTAATGAAGTACTTACCGCGTTTTTCAAGAGATTGCTGATATCATCTATATTTTGTTGTGTTAAGCTATCAGGATTTTCAGGATTGGGAGGTTCAACTCCAACATTGATTGTTATGTCATCTATGACATATGGACTCAATTCAATTTGGCGGTTGATTCGATTGACTTCACGATTGATACGTTCTTCCGTTTTATCGGATTTCGTATTCCCCTCACCATCAACCCCGGGGTAATTGGCGATTTCAGTCTCTCCAGTCCCCGTTGCATCAGCAATAGCCTCCCCTTCACTCGAATAGGACTCCTTAATTCTTTCTACACTGATATCGATGCCTTCATTCTTTTCTTTATCCACGGCTTCAACCAGGTTTTCTTCCCGCTTTTCCTTGGTGAAGTCAATCGTTGTCATGACTGACACGACCACTTTGTCATGTCCCAGTGTCAATCCCAGCATTTGTTGCAGTTCACGCTGTATATCTCGTTCAATATCCTTTTTGATTTCCCGTTGCTGTTGATAGACAGATAAGGCCGTATCCAGTTGGTTTTCTTTTTGAATCTCGAAAACCTGACCATTTTGATCCATTATGACAATTTCTTCTTGAGGCAAATTGGGTACACTTTTACTGATTAGATGATACAGACCATTGACTTGCTTCTGATCTAGTTGAAAGGATGGATCACCTTTTACAACAACAGATGCAGTTGCCACTTGTTCTTCATCCGATATCCAAACATTTTCTTTTGGAAGTGTGATCATTACGTTTGCTTCGGTTACGCCATCAATTTGCTTAACCAAATCAGCAAGTTCGTTTTGCATTGCGTCTCGTTCCACTACATCAAAATGACGATCTGTCATTCCCAACCCCATATTTTCACTGAAGATGCTGTAGTTTACGTTCCCGCTTTTCGGAATGCCGTCTGCTGCCAAACTGACTTTTAAGTTGGCCACTTCTTCATTTGGAACACTGATCGACTTCCCATCAGATGAAACTTGTACTGGTATACCTTGTTCTTCGATTGCCGTCTTGATTTCACCAGCCTCTGAAGGAGACAAACCAGTATATAGCGCCGCAAAACTTGGGCGAGAGTTAAAAAAAACAAATACAAAAAGTAAAAGTAATGTGATAAAAAATGTGCCGGCCACAGACCATTTTATTTTTGGAGAAAAACTGCCCCATGATTCTATTATTTTGTTTTTATAATCCAATATCTTTTCTTTCATTTATCTCATCTCACCCTAAAAATCATAGTTGCATTCTCATCACTTCTTGGTAAGCTTCAACAACCTTGTTTCGTACTTGAACGGTAAGTTGCAAAGAAAGACTTGCCTTTTGTGAAGCAATCATCACTTCATGGACATCCTTTACTTCACCCGTTACCAATTGGTTGGTCAGTTTATCCGATGTGTTCTGTGCGGTGTTTACTTCTTCGAGCTTTTGTTTAAATAGTTGACCAAAACCTTCCACCTTATCTTCAGGCTTTTGTTTTGAGATTGATTGGTTTTGTATAAATGGTGTTTGAATCAAGCTTAATTTATCCATAGTGCCTCCCTAGCAATCTGATAGATTATTTACCAATCTCCAAAGCTTTTATGAACATATTCTTTGAAGCGTTCAATACTGTAATATTCGCTTCGTATGAACGTGTTGCAGACATGAGATCGACCATTTCTTTTATCGGATCAACATTTGGCAATCGAACATACCCGTCCTCGTCAGCATCAGGATGAGAAGGATCATAGGAAAGTGTAAATGGTGCTTTATCTTCATCAATTTTTGAAACAGTAACTCCCGAAACTTTAGAAGACTGATTATTCATTGCCGATTGAAGTTGCTGTTGAAATGGTGATACCCCGCTTTGTGATAACTCCACAGATTTCCGACGATAAGGTACCCATTCGCCGTTTACAAGTTGCGAACGAGTCGTGTTGGCATTGGCAATATTTGAAGAAACAACGTCCATTCGCATACGATTCGCCGTTAACCCTGATGCACTGATATTAAAACCATTAAATAAGCTCATAAATGCTACCTCCCATCATTGATTACTGTTCGTAAACTGTTGAATTTGCCGTTCACTCTTTCCGTTACGGCGTTATACCATAGTTGATTTTTGGCTAACTCTGCCATTTCATAGTCCATATCTACATTGTTTCCATTAGGATTGAATTGTGTGGACTTATTTTCTTTTATGGTCGGATTAAAATTAGACGATTCACTGCTGAAAGAAATATGTTTTGCATTTGTTTTGTAACTGGACATGCTTTGGTTATTGATTGCATCATTCAATGTAGACTTGAAACTCACTTGCTTGCTCTTGTAATTGGGTGTATCGACATTTGCGATATTAGCCGAGTGAACTCGTTGCTTTAATGTGGCATTTGATAATGCCTGCTCCAATGACTGAAAAGATTGAGGAAATAGTTTCATCTTTTAACCCCCCATGTTTAAGTGTTTGGTCCATATAAAAATCCACCTTTAATTAAAGGTGGATAACTTTAAAAGCTTCCATCTTCGGTAACCCGGCTGCCCTATCGATTTCACTTAGGCCCGTGGCTTTGCGTCCTTATCTTTCGAATAAGTTTGCCGTTATCGGTATGATAAAAACTCTACATTTTAATCTAATTGTCATATCGTGTCATATTTCGTCATATTTTAGTAATAATTGTACCAAAAATATAATCTCACATTTTCGTCTATTTGTATATTTTTATTTTTCGTTGTATTTTGTTTACCTTAATTTACAATATTGACCTATATTTTCTGTCAACTTCGTGTTATGCTAACGCATAATCAACCCTATCGCGTTTGAAAGGAAGAAAAAAGGCATGTTTCGTGGTTTATATACTGCCACATCAGGTATGATGGCAAATAACAGAAAACAACAAATTTTGACAAATAATTTAGCCAATGCGGGTACTCCTGGATTTAAACAAGATCAAAATGTCTTGCGTGCGTTTCCTGAACAATTGATAAAAGCAATGGAAATGAAAAGCACGACTGGCGGTACCATGAAAATGGGTCAATCTACTGTGGGCACTTTAAATACAGGCGTATATACACAGGAAGGAATTCCTTCATTTCTTCAAGGACCACTAAAAGACACAGGAAATACAACAGACTTTGCTCTTCTTGATGAAAGTTTGCCCGTGAATCCGGTCACTCAAAAAAAGGGTTCTCTTGTATTTGCAGTTGGACTGGAAAATGACCAAGTCCGGTATACACGAAATGGACAATTTTCAGTTGATCAAAACGGCTTCCTGAAAACGAGTGACGGTTACAATGTCTTGAATCAAAACTTGCAACCTATCCAAGTGAACTCAAAAGAATTTACAGTTCAAGAAGATGGCCAGATTATTCTACAAAATGGTTCCGCTACAAATCGTCTATGGCTTGGGTATACCGAACAGCCTGAACAATTAGTTAAACAGGGTCAGGGATTATTACGCTGGGAAGGAAATCCGGCAGACGGTCCTCAGTCCATTGAAGGTGCAGGCTTAACCGGTTCCTTCGTCAAACAAGGATTTATCGAACAATCCAATGTGGATCTGACTCAAACAATGACGGAAATGATGAACACTTATCGTGGTTTCGAATCGAATCAAAAAGTCATACAGGCCTATGACCGCAGCATGGAAAAAGCAGTCAATGAGATTGGCCGTATTTACTAAGGAGGTATGAATACATGAGTATCCAAATGATTTCCGCCACAACATCCATGCGTGAATTGCAGAAAAAAATTGATATCATTGCTAATAATATTTCCAATTTAAATACAAACGGGTACAAACGTCAGGAAGCGAACTTTTCTGATGCCCTTTACCAATCCATTGTAAAGCAAGCCGGAACTCACAACGAAATTGGCCGAATCACGCCGAACGGTCTTCGAGTTGGTTCTGGTGCAATCATTACCCAGACGTCGATTCGGACTGAACAAGGGTCCATGAAAAAAACAGATCGCCCTCTTGACTTCATGATTCAGGGAAATGATGCATTTTTCCGCGTGGCTTCCGAAGGAAAAACATACTATACAAAAGATGGATCATTTCAAGTTCAGCCAGTCCTGAATTCTAACCAAGTAAACTTGGTTACGTCTTCTGGAGACTCTGTTCTCGATAGCAATAACCGCCCGATTGTTTTTGATGGAGATTATAACAACATCAAAGTAACGGAAAACGGAACACTTGAAGTGTCTTATCGGAATCCTTCAAAACAGCCAACCCAAATCCAGTTGAGTATTGCTCAAATTAACAGACCGAACCTTCTCGAAAAAATCGGAGCTAACCGTTATCAACTTCCTGGAACGGAAGCAAATCAAGTAGCAAACGGTACCCTTCAAATTGGAAACAATGATGGTTCGTTCCGAATCACGCAAGGGGCACTCGAAATGTCCAATGTTGATTTGACTGATGAAATGACCGAATTAATTTCCACTCAACGATTGCTGCAATCCCAAGGAAGAGCAATATCATTTGCGGATGATATGATGGGCTTAGTCAATACAATGAAATCATAAGTTAAATAGAAGGATGGGTTTAGTGACTTTGTCATTAATCCCATCCTTTTTTCTATTGTTAAATTTTCCTATGAAGTTTTATTTTCGTTCACCCAATATGTAAATTCAAAAAAGGAGCATTCACCATATGGCGAATGCTCCTTATAGACTGTAGACAAAAAATAAATAGAGTGATTATAACTGAATACTAATGAAAAAGAACGTATGCAAGAAAATGTTGATTTCCTTTGCGGCGGACGCGTTTCGCGGGCACGGCTTTAGTCTCCTTGTCACTAGAAAAACCGGTGCGCCTGCGGTTACTCGACGCAGTATACATTGCTCCTGTTTCTGTTTCTGCATCGCTTCGCTAGCTTCGAAACATGAAAGTACGTTGGATCGCTTCGCTAGCTTCGTCGCAAACGAATAGTGCAAACTTACACTTGCACTATTCGTTTCCTGCGGGGTTTTCCACCGCCTCCACTCCAATCAACGGATTTCGCTTCTGTTTGCGTATCTCTTCATATTATTTCATTAGTAAGATGGTCGTCTATTTCTGAATACTCCTGCGGAAAAACGAAATAAGCTAGACCCCACAGGCTCAGCTGTCATTGACAGCTGAGCCGAGGAGGCTAGCGTTTCGTCCGCGGAAAGCGAAAGAAATAGCCGACCATAATATTTTTCGAAAGAGAGATAAGAATGCGAATTTTTATACTTTTATTTTGATTAATATTCTTTTCTCAACAAGCTGAAAAAGGCACTCACCTATGGCGAATGCTCCTTATTATTTATCTTAGAAAGTCCATCAAAGTTTGTTGTATGATTTTTGCTGAAGCAGCAAGACTTGCCTGATAGACACTCTCTTCACTTTTCAACTTCGTAACGGCTTCTGCATAATTCGCATCTTCCAGCTTTGATAACATGGACTTAAGTTCAATATTGCTGTCTTGAATCCGGTTTTCAATTCCTTCAACGCGATTCTTTCTTGCGCCCGCTTCTGAAGCTACAGTTAACATTCGATTGATGCCTTTATCGATTTGATCCATCTGAATGTCAGAACCCGAACGAAGATCTGAAGCTAGTAAATTCAATGTGTTAAACAAATTGGTATTATCAGCAGCATTTCCAAATAACTCATCGGCAGTGACATTTGCTTTTACTGCTACGCCATCCGCAATCGTAAACATTTTGGCACTCGTATCAAATGTATCAATTTGATAGGAATTTTTATTGGGATAAGGAGGCTCATCCGTTTTTAAACCATTGAATATATATTTGCCGTTTACTTTTGAATTGGCAAATTGACGAATTTGCTCGGTCAATTCTTCCACTTCTATTGCAATAATATTTCGATCAGAATCCGAAAGAGTCCCGCTATCTCCTTGGACTCCTAGTTCACGTACTTTCTGCATGGCATTAACCATTTCGTTAATCGTCTGACCTGATTCATCCAACCAAAGGTTAGCTTCATTAGTATTACGTTCAAATTGATCATTAGCAACAAGTGCACTTTTCAGGTTCATAGCCTTACTTACGCCATTCGGATCATCAGATGGGCGGTGTAGCTGTTTGCCTGTCGTCACTTGATTATTAGTTTTTTCCAGTCGACTCAAGTTCTGATTCATATGGCGAACTGAATTTTGATGTAACATTTGCTGTGTAACTCTCATCATCATTTTCCTCCCATGCACTTCATCAACGTGCAGCCATGCGGTTGATGATTGTATCGAGCATCTGATCCGTCGTTGAAATCATTCTTGCTGCAGCACTATATGAATGTTGGTACTGAACTAAATTAGCCATTTCTTCATCTAGTGAAACACCCGTTATCGATTGACGACGGCTATCTGTCGCTAGCAAGGTTGCTTCATAGTTTGCCACATTGCGGATGGCCGTTTGGCTTTCCGCCCCAAGCTCACTAACAAGCGCTCGGTATTCATTGTTTACGCTCTTGTATTTTTGCTCATTGCCCGGAATCAAAGAAGTAATTTGGCTACTATCAGATTCAATTAACGGATTGACTTTAAGTGAAGCAATCGTATTCCCACTGAATAGATTTTCTCCAGGTACGTTGGGATCAGTTGATGACATCTGGTTTGCCTGGACAAAATCATTGACAATTTTGTTCAGGTTCGCTTGGTACTCATCAACCGTTTCTAACGATTTAAGGATACCGGATAATTCGCCTCCGACTAAATCACTAACAATAACTTCAGTAGTAGTTGGATCACTATCAGCTACAGTGGCAAGCTCATTAACAGCTGATCCATCAACTAGTGTTTCACCAGAGCTTAAGCTGATTTTATAAGTTCCGTCTGTTTGGTCGGCAACTTTAATATCCACAATTTTCGATAGTTCTTCAACAAGTACATCTCGCTTATCCAATAAATCATTCGCCTGCGTACCATTGCGTTTGATGCTGTCGTTCAACTGGGCAATTTGCTCCAAATAACCGTTCGCTTCTTTAATTTTCGCAGTCAATTGGTTATCCAAGTCCGCTTTAGCACCTGTCATTGCACTATCCATAGCTTGCGCGGTATCGATGAATGCCTGTGCTCTTTCTTTGATTACTGCTTTAGCGGAAAGGCTATCCGGATCATTCGCCAAGTCTTGCCAAGCTCCCCACAGTTGATCCATTGAAGAACTTAATCCCGTTTCGCTTGGTTCATTGATAATCGTTTCAAGTTGATCAAGTGTTTCTTGTTTGACGGATGCTTCACCTAGTTTTGCGTATTGCTCACGAAATTTTCCGTCTAAAAACTTGTCTCTCACACGAGTAATGGAGTCCAATGAGACCCCAGTACCAAGTTGGCCAGGGTTGACCGTACCACTTGTCCAAATGTTTAGAAAAGGGGAAGTGGATGCATTCACTTGTTGACGTGAGTAGCCTCTGGTATTTGCATTGGCAATATTGTGACCTGTTGTTGCAATTCTTGCCTGCCCCATCATTAATCCGCGCTTCCCAACCTCTAATCCGTGAAATGTTGAAACCATCTTATTCCCTACCTTCTAACGTCAATCAAGCTTTTGTATCGAAAAAGCCCCGATTGCTTGTTTGTGATTTTTGTTGACCTATAGGAGATTGATAATTGAAGTGTTGTTGTTTTGACTTAGTAATGTGTTCGATCATATGTTGAACAAAATTCACTGAGTCTTCAATTAGTGACTCATTTACTTTATTTATATCATGCAGCTCCATCATGAGCTGTTGTAATGTTTTCAATTTTGATTGTAGATTTTTCCTCGTAAGTTCATCTGGAAGTTGTTCTACAAATTGACTGAAACTAAGAGAAGGATGATTTTGCATCACACTTTCAACCAGCTGTTCACGCTCCTGATCTACTTGATTGAGCTGTTTTATAATCTTTGCTTCCTCTTGTACCAGTTGATTCAACTCGTCCACTTTTCGTTCGACTAAAACAACTTTCTTTCGTTCCGCCAAGTTGATGAGTTTTTCCAGTATTACCATCAATTCTTTTAGCGTCGTGATTAACTGAAGCATCCGACACCCTCCTCTATATAGACGAACATCTATTTATCAAACCAAAATTGATAGATTTTATCTGCCACTTTATCATTGTGAATTTGATACTCACCTGACTGAATTCGTGCCTTTAATGTGCTGATTTTTTCTTGTCTGTCTAAATCTATTTCGGTGTTCTTTTCAAATAACTCTTTTGCTTGATTTGAAATTTGAAGCTGGTCTTCTTTTTGCAATGGTCTCGTTTTGCCAACTTGGGAGACCTGCATTCGTTTTTGATAAGATTGAATAAAGGAAGAACCTGTCGTCTTATCGATATTCATTCCTTCACCGCCCTGTCGTTTATTTTCATTTCTTTAACTGCCAATATTGTGGCGTGTTCACTTTTGTCGGTTGTTTATTTTGTTTATTTCTAATCTCATTTTGGAGATTTTCTCTTTTCAAGGTTTGATTGATTTCAGATGAGAATTGATTGAAACACTCGTCACATAACAACTGTCTTTTTATCTTTTTACTACAATGCGCACAGCGGTAACCCAGGTTCGGGTAGTCCTCCGCAAATATCCGACCGTCACGAATGAAATCAGCAACCTGTTTCAATGAAACATCCGTTTCTATGCTTACTTCTTCAATCGTAGCAAAACGATTTTTCTCGTCTGTTAAAAAGTCGGCAACCAGTTTGAAATCGTCCTCAGTTTTTTTGTAACAGCTCAAGCAATAATCTGTATGCTCTCTGAGAAACAATTTGCCACAAATCCTGCAGTTATCCAATTGACCTGATTGCATTTAAATCACCTGAATCTTTCTAATGTATATATCGGCACTTCTCACAAAATGTTTAGTACAAATACGAATTATTGTAATTTAAATTCCGTTACCAATACCCGTTCGACTTCTCCTGTTTCCACAATACTTTCAAGTTTTGTAGATAGTTCCTTTTCAAGTTTGACAATGCCTTCCTTGCCAATTAACTCGTCCTTTGTAAAGCCAGCAACAGTGGAAATGATGGCTGCGCGTACTTCAGGTTTACGTTTTTCCGCCTCTTCTTTCGTTTCCTTGCTACTTAACAAAATATTGAACTGAACAATCGCAAAATTGTTGGCGGATGCTAGATTGGTTGTGATGACGTCGGTGTCAACACTCATTTCAACCAGTTCTTCTGCTGAAATTTCTTTTTCCTTTTCATTTTCCTTGCCCATTACTTCTTCTTTCAAAAAAAACATGGCTCCCCCGCCAAATAAAATGATAGCGAAGAAGAGGATGACTAAAACTTTCATTTTCCCCATGATACACCTCTTCAGTGGTTAGTTTCTTGCTTGTATGGTGATATCAAAACTTCCACACGGCGGTTTTCTGCTCTGCCTTGTGGAGTGTCATTTGAAGTAATCGGTCGGTACTCACCGTATCCGGTTGCACTGAATACTTTCGGATCTAACTTTTTATTTTCCAGTAGTATTTTCATGAAATTGATAGCCCTTGCAGCGCTCAATTCCCAGTTTGATGGAAACTCTTCTGAATTAGCCGGAATATTATCCGTATGACCATCAATATAAATGTTCCGTGGTAGGTCTGTAACCAGTAAATTTGAAATCTCAACCGCAATCGTTCTTGATTCTTCGTTTATATCCGCACTACCCGAAGGATAAAGTACACCTTCTTTTATCTTCAACACCAACCCTTTGCTTGTCAGAGCTGTTTCAATTTTTGTAGATAATCCCTTGTCTTTTATGTAAACTTCAATTTTCCCCCTGAGTTCCCCGAGTTCTTTAAGGTCCTGCTCAAGGGTTATTTCAGCTACTGATTTCACTCCAGTTTCAGGTTTAATCTCATCCAGTTTGGAGATTTTGGACGTATCAGTCATAATTTCGATAGCCGCTTCTTCGTCCAGAATGCCTGTCCCACCTTGGAGCTCATTATTAAATGACTCTGAGATTTCCTTGAATTTCTGTGAATCGACTTCACTTGCCGCAAACAATACGATGAAAAGAGCGAGTAATAGCGTCAAAATATCGGCATAAGGAATCAGCCATGATTCATTAACATGATCTTCATGTTTTTTCTTACGCTTCAACGCGAACACCTTCTCTTGTTTTTTCTTCCTGCACAAGAACGCGATCTTTAGCAGGTAAATACGTCAGTAATTTCTCTTCTACTATACGTACTGGAAGACCTTCCTGAACAGCCAGCAAGCCTTCTAACATAATCGATTTCATTCTGGCTTCCTGCTCTGATTTACGCTTTAATTTATTGGCAAATGGATGCCACATGACATACCCCGTAAAAATACCGAACAAAGTAGCAATAAATGCCGCCGAAATGGATTTACCAAGCAATGAAATATCGTCTAAGTGGCCAAGTGCCGATACCAATCCCATTACGGCACCGAGTACCCCGAGTGTAGGTGCATATGTACCAGCTTGTGTAAAAATTTTCGCCCCAAGCTCATGTCTGTCTTCCATCGCAGCAATTTCTTCTTCCATCAGTTCACGAATATGTTCCTGTGATTGTCCATCAACCACCATTTTCAAACCACGTTGTAAAAATGGGTCTTCCACTTCTTCCGAACGCTCTTCCAATGCCAGTAATCCCTCTCTTCTTGCGACCATCGCCCACCCCGTGAACACTGGAATCAATTCTTTAAGAGAAACCATCTTCGACTCAGAAAAAATCACCTTAAATAGAACAGGGATTTTCTTCACTTCTTCAAATGGAAACGCAATAAGTATGCAGGCAACTGTTCCGCCAAAAATAATGACGAGTGCCGCAGGATTATATAAAGCGATTGGATCGGAGCCTTTCAAAATCATCCCACCGACCAGTACGAACATTCCAAGTATTATGCCTAACCATGATGTCTTATCCACACCAAACCCTCATTTCAATTTCAAAGAATAACAAACGTACCGTGACCTTTAGTTCTTTTTCGCAAGCTCAATGACTTGCTTCCATGTATCACGCAACTCTACAACATACCCTTCAACTTCTTCCAGTATTTCCAGGTTATTTTTTATATTGGCGTCAACAAGTCTAGTGTACATATATTCGTAAAGTTGTGTCATATTGTTGGAAATTTCGATTTCTTGGTTCAAGGTGATTCGCAGCTCTTGAATTATGTTTTGTGCCTTAATGATATTTGTATTTTTTACCTCGTAATTCTTTTCGGTCATCGCTTTTTTGGACAGCCTGATGAACTTTAAGCAACCGTTATATAACATCAGTGTAAGCTCCTGCGGAGATGCGGTCATCACTGAATTTTGTTGGTAAGTTTGGTAAGGGTTGATAACTGACATATTGAATCCTCCTGCTTTTTACTTCCGTTTATCGATAAAAGATCCCTCGGTCGATACATTTTGATACGCATCCACAAACTTCTTGGACCCTTGTTTCGTTTGAGTGATTTGATTCATTTGCGACTTGAACGACTGATGTAAACCCTTCATAAGCGTCTGGATTAATTGTTCGGTTTCCTTCATTTGCTGAATTACTTTCTTATCTTCTTCTGTCCAGTGAAAGTCAGTCAGTTGCATGTATGTATCCAGCTGAGAAATCAGCTGTTGTCTTTTATCGAAAAGGGATAGCAAGGTTTCCACTTGCCCAGTTTCATTATCTTTCATGTTTGAATAAAGCTTTTTAGACTGATTATGGATTTCTTCTGTCAATTGAAGAAACTCAGCTAGTACGTTTTGGTACCCGATCATTACATGCCACCGAACATATTCTGTTGCATCCAAGAACTTTGTGAGTTCATCTGGCTCAATGCTTTTTCCATGGCAGTGAACTGCTTCCAATAGCGGTTTTCAACAATCTTTAACCGGTCATTCCATTTACTAATTTCTTGGTTCATTTGGGTGATTTTTTTTGACATGGTACTGTTGTCGACAGCACTCGTTGTACTGCCTGCACGTTCACTCAAACGTTTTACAACATCGTTCAGTTCCTGATAAACTCGGTGACCAATGCCGTTTGCACTGTTAGTAAATAACTCCATGACTTCATCAGGTTTATTTGACAATGCCTCTTTTAGCTTATCTTCATCAATGAAAAGTTTTCCTCCTTCCGTGTACTTGCCGGTATTAATGCCAATTTGAGTAAGCATATTAATATTTCCATTAGCAATTTCTGTTATTGGGTTCATGAAGGCACTTCTAAGCTCTTGCAAAGCATTTTTTAGAATAGGGTCATTTCGTAGCAAACCACTTTTTGCTTTCTCTTCCCATAGTTCCACTTCTTTTTCACTCATGCCTTTTCGTTGTTCATCGGAAAGTGGTTTGAAGTCGGGATAACGTTTCTCTACCAGCTTTTTCTCGATTTCAGAAATTGTTTCATTGTATTTCTCCACTAGATTTTTTATCATTTCTAATGGTTTGGCTGTATCTGATTGAACCGTAATAGTGGATGTACCTTTTTGTAATAGATTTATGGTGAGGCCATTGATCGTTGTTTTGTTTGACGTCAAGTTATTGACAGTAATTCCGTCGAATTTCACTTCTCCATTTGTTGCGGATGACATGAAGCCACCCCCTACAGCAGTGCCAGTGGTGAAGACAGTATTGGTGCCATCGTTTATTACTTGTTTGGCTAACAGGTCATCACTGAATTCCAACGTGAAGTTTTGATCAGAACCCATGCCTTTGGTCGACATGAAGAAGCTCGATGTAGTGTCATCAAAGCTCGCTCGTAACTCGGTTGTCTTTCCTGCTGTTGATTCCTGAAGTTTTTTCGCGACCTCGGCATAAGTCATGCCACTAGTAACATCAACGCTTCCCAAAACCGTGCCCGTATTATCTTTAATTGTGATCAATCCTGTAGCAGACATTACATCAGTTGATTTAGCAGCAACTCCAGCGACTTTTTCAATCATGCCGGCAGAATGGATTTTTGCAGGACTCGCAACATTCACTACTTCTACCTGATAAGTACCATTCAATGCGTTGGCTGTTGTTGATGCCGTTAAACTGCTCGGATTTGATGATGTTGCACTAAAGGCATTAAATGAACCTTGAAAACGCAGTTCACTTGCAGTTGACCTTAACTTCGATAGAGTCAAGTTAAACTCTCGATTGGCGTCCCGTTGCCATTCTGTCCATACTTTCTCCTGCATCAATTTATTTAATGGTATTTTTTGTGCATTCATAAGTTCCTTGACTAATGAATCCGTATCCATTCCTGATGCTATTCCGCCAATACGCAATTTACCTCACTCCACTTCTTTCGTTTCTGTGTTTATGTCATGATTTTTATAATAGACTTAATTAAAATTTGTCATCCACAATCAAACCCATTAACTCCGCCATAGAAGCATACATATCAAGAAATTTCTTTTGTGGAATTTCCTTCAGGACTGTATCCGAGTTTGTATCGATTACTTGTACATAATAGATATCCAGTTTTTCATGCAGTTTGAATTTTATTTCAGTAGGAGTCGGTTCCAGGAACTCATTCATCCCCTCGACTTTATCTATCAGCATTTCTTTAGTTACTTTCTCTTTTAGTTCAGTGGTCGGTTCTTCTAATTGAACTGGACCTTTGACAGGATACTCCATTGCAAGATCGACTTTCTTTGGAAACGGTATTGCAGGTGCTGGTTTAACTTCCATCAGTGGCTATCCCCTTGTATCGTCATTGTCGGTTGAGAAAGAAAACAAATCTACTTCACTGCAAATCAACCTTTATTTTATGTATATCGGCATAAACAGCGAAATTTTTAGTGTTATTTACAAATATATTTGTTCAAAAAAACAAGACCGATTCGATTAGAATCAGTCTTTTCTATGATAGATTATCAAAATGACGGCTGACCCCTGTTGTCCAATGATTGTTTAGACCAGTTGGATCATTTGCAACACCAATTGGGGCATATTTCGCTCCAATCTCGGCAATCGTGGATTTTCCTTGGTTCAAATAATTTTTACGTAAATTACGAGCCATATCGAAAATGCTATCTTCTATAGATGCGTAGCTTCTCAAGCCATTCTTACCCATCATGCCAGCGACATTATTCTTCTCTTTGACTGCTCTTGATGAACCATTCCCCGTTTCATGGATGGCAATCGCAGAAAGAAGACTCGGATCTATATCATACTTTTTCCCTGCATTGATAAAGTGCGAGGCTGATCCGCTCAATTTCCCTTCCAAACTACTATCAAGTTTCAAGAATTGCACGGGTTTGAAATGGAAGTCACTTGTATCATTTGGACTTGTAGGGACATCTATTTTATCTACTGCCTGCACATTTACTGGAAGAGTAAATGGACTGTTTATTTGTGGAATCAACTGATTTTGAGCAAAAGGCAGAGTGGTTGTATTGTTCGATTCGCTCCCTTGCATCGCTGCATTCAATACCATAAGGAATAGAGAATTTTCATTTCCTACATTACCGAGTAAATTGGTTGCACTGCCTGATTGATTTATCGAAGGCATTGCTTGTGCCATAGAAGCCATTGTCATGTAATAAAACCAATTGGAAGAGATCGGGCTGGTCATTGATAGATTTCGCATCCTTCTTTATATATTCATACCAATCATTTTACATAGAAAAAATAATTAAAAGAATAGTCGTATAATCTCATTAGTTGGTACTTTATAGAAAAAAAGAACAAAAAGAAGGACTGTGGCAGGAAATAAGTCACAGTCCTTCTTCTATATTAGTATTGTCCGATTGCTCGCTTTACTAAAGAAGCTAACCATTCCCAGTATTTGAACCCATGGTGATGGCCGTTATTCGAGCCTTATTTTTTTGACCCTTTTACTTCCACTTCAGTAGTTCCAAGTACTAGGTAATCGCCAACCATTCCACTGAACTCAAGTGTCTGCTTGCCATTACTCCAGTCAAAGTCATCCCGATTGAATTTGAATTGGCCTTTTTCGGCTTGTTTTTCATAGCCATTTTTACCGGAAAGGGCAGATACGCCATTGATCGTTACTGTTTCTAAAATGAAATTCTTCGTGTCAAATCCTCTTGGCAACGATACGTCAACTGTGAAAACTCCGCCGTTATCCTTGATAACACCAGGATTGACTTTGATGGTGCTTACATGAATGTAGACTACGATTGTCTTTTCAAGAGTTGTCGTCAGTCCAACATGGTCAGTTACAGTTACTCTTACGGTATATTTACCCGGTTTAGTAAAGTCGATGATATCACCGTTTTTATATGCTTCACCATTAACCGTCAAGCTTTCCGTTTTGATTCCTGATTCAGCATCTTTAGCTGTATAGGCCAATTGAAGTTTTGTACCAAGAGTATAGATTTCCTTAAGCTCCCACGTTACAGTTGGGGCCGTTTTGTCAATCTTCACTTCGATTGTTTGCACTTCTTCTTTGTTACCTGCTTTGTCTACGCTGTAGAACGTAATTACATTAATTCCTTCTTTATTTACCGTGAAGCTTTTTCCTTCAACGTATTCAGAACCATTGATAGAGTAATAAGTTGATGATAAACCGCTTTGGCTATCCGCTGCAGTCAATTCCACCGCAAAGCTTTCTTTTACCCAAAAATCGCTAGCATTTGAAGTTGTTTCTGGTGCTGACTTGTCAATTTTGACTTCAGCTGTTTTTACTTCTTCTTTATTACCAGCGTTATCGACGCTATAAAACGTAATTACGTTGATTCCTTCTTCTTTTACAGCAACGCTATTGCCTTTTGTGAAATCAGAACCATTTACTGAATAGAATGTTGTTGCTTCACCGCTTAGTACATCTTTAGCAGTAAATTCTAGAGTGAACTCTTGGTGCCATTCGTTAGTTGCATTAGAAGTTGTTGCTGGTGCTGATTTGTCGATTTTGACTTCAGTTGTTTTTACTTCTTCATTATTACCAGCGTTATCAACGCTATAGAACGTGATTACGTTGATCCCCTCTTCATTTACAAGAAGGCTATTTCCTTCTGCAAATTCAGAACCATTTACTGAATAGTACGTTGAGTCTGTACCGCTAAGTTCATCTTTTGAAGTGAAATCCACAGTGAACTCTTGGTGCCATTCGTTAGTTGAATTAGAAGTTGTTGCTGGTGCTGATTTGTCGATTTTGACTTCAGCTGTTTTCACTTCTTCTTTATTACCAGCGTTATCGACGCTATAAAACGTAATTACGTTGATTCCTTCTTCTTTTACAGCAACATTATTGCCTTTTGTGAAATCAGAACCATTTACTGAATAGAATGTTGTTGCTTCACCGCTTAGGTCATCTTTAGCAGTAAATTCTAGAGTAAACTCTTGTTGCCATTCAGTTGTTGCATTGGAAGAAGTTACTGGTGCTGACTTGTCGATTTTGACTTCAGCTGTTTTTACTTCTTCTTTATTACCGGCGTTATCAACGCTATAGAACGTGATTACGTTGATTCCCTCTTCATTTACAAGAAGGCTATTTCCTTCTGCAAATTCAGAACCATTTACTGAATAGTACGTTGAGTCTGCACCGCTAAGTTCATCTTTTGAAGTGAACTCCACAGTGAACTCTTGGTGCCATTCGTCAGTTGAATTAGAAATTGTTGCTGGTGCTGATTTGTCGATTTTGACTTCAGCTGTTTTCACTTCTTCTTTGTTTCCTGCATTGTCTATACTGTAGAAGGATATTTCATTTATGCCTTCTTTACTTAATTCGAAGCTTGTACCTTGCTGGTACTCTGAACCATTGATTGAATAATAGGATGCCTGTACATCACTGAAATCGTCAGTTGCAGTTAATTCAACGATAAATTGATCATTGAACCATTGTTCTCCAACATTGGACAACGTGACAGGAGCTGTCTGGTCTAGACTAATTTCTACTGTCTGCGGATTTTCTTTATTGCCTGCTTTGTCGATCGAATAGAAGGATACTTCGTTGATTCCTTCTTTATCTAATGTAAGTTCTGTGCCTACCATATATTCTGATCCGTTAATCGAATAGTAGGTAGCTGCAACACCGCTATGCACATCAGCTGATGCCAGAGTTATTGTAATAGGCAGGTTAGACCAAGCTGGAGTAACGCTTTCTTTTGTCACAGGTGCAGTCTTGTCAAACTTGATGTTAATGGTTTTAATCGCTTCCTTGTTGCCTACTTTATCAACTGAATAGAAGGAAACTTTGTGGATGCCTTCCTCTTCAATTGAAATGTTAGTTCCAGCAATGAAATCACTTTCATCCACTGAATAATACGTAGTTGCCACTCCGGTTTCATTATCGGATGCTGACAGTGTGATGACAGGACGCTTATTTGTCCAAACTGTAGGTGCGTCAGATATAGTAACCGGTGCCTCTGTATCCACAATCAATTTGGCCAAAACCGTATTTGATGGTTTTGATTCCCCGAACGAATTACTTTGAGAAGTGACATAAAACTCATGGTTAGCATATGACAGATTGTTAATTGTGTAAGATAAGTTATTCACTTTTCCTGCCACCAAGACTGCCTTGCCATCAACGATTTCATAAATATTATATCCGTTAGCGTAAGTGACGAAATCCCAGACTATTCTAGCACTAGAATTACTCAAAACTGTCACTGTGGCCGTTGGTGGCTGCATTTCTGGATATACAATCTTTTGTGTAATGGCGTTGGATGGTTGGGATTCTCCAAATCGTGTGCTGTAGGCTCTTACTTCAAAGGAATGCGTGTTTTCGACCAAATTGTACACATTAGCTTTCAAAGCAGTTCCTTTATAAACAAGCGTTTGGCTGCCCCCTACAGTTTGGTAAACACGATATTCATTAGCCCAAGTAACGGTTTTCCATGTTAACTCCACATTGTTGACATTAGTAAATTTACTAGTAAGTACAGGTGGTTCTACGACTGGCCAAATCACATTAATATCTACTGTGCTACCGACTGGTGATTCAGCGAAACGATCACTGTATGAGCGAACCTCATATTCGTAATCCCCTTCTGGCATATCGAAAAATGTAACAGTCGTGCTAGGTACAGTTTTTGTCAAAATCAATTCGCCATTGACGTTTTGATACACTTTATAGCCGGTTGCATAAGCCGCTGCATCCCATGTTAGTTTAATATCATTTCCGTTTACGATGCTTTGTTTAAGATTTCCAGGAGCCTGCATGGTTGGATATACCATTGTACCAACTATTTCACTGCCTACTGGAGATTCATTAAAACGATCACTATAGGAATGAACTATATACTTGTAATCTCCCTTAGGCATATTAGCAAATGTCGTTGATGGTCCTGTTGTTGTTTTGACTAACTCTAGCTGACCATTCTTTTCTTGATAAACTTTATAGGAAGTTGCAAATATTGAAGCTTCCCATCTCAATGTTAAATCGTTGCCGTTTGCAATGCTTGATGTCACATTTTGCGGAGCTTCCATCGTATGCTCATCCACAGTCACCTTTTGCAAAGTACCTTCTGTCGATTCTCCAAAACGTGAACTGACAGAATGGATTACATACATATGCTCGCCAGTAGGCACTTTAGAAAGTATGGTGGTTAATGCTGTTGGCGAAGACTTCAATACTTTCTGACCATCTACCAGTTCATATACTTTGTAGCCCGTTGCATATGAAGCGGCACCCCACGATAATACAACATCATTTCCATTTTTAATTTGATATGCAGTATTTTCAGGCGCATGCATCGTTGGATAAATCAATTTAAACGAGATTTCCGTTCCATATTCCGACTCTCCATGAGTAGTTGAATAGGAGTGAACCACAAATGTGTAATCTCCGGCAGGCGAGTTCGAAAAAGCAATGGATTCACTCGTTGGGTTGCTCTTAAATACTTTTTCCCCATTAATAATTTGATAGACTTTATAGCTTGTCGCCTTTTCTACATCTGTCCAGTTCAATTTGATGTCATTACCGTTAGTAATGGTGTGCGATAAATCCTGCGGAGCAAGCATCGTCTGGCCTTTCAGTGTAAAGGACACTTTCGATCCTTCATTGGACTCACCAAATTTAGAAGAGTATGAATGTATCTCGTATACATAGTCACCTGACGGCATGTTCGTAAATGTGTTATTGGAAGCCGTTACTGTTTTCTTTAATGTTTTTTGTCCCGCTATAATTTGGTAGATTCTATAGTCCGTTGCGTACTCGGTAGTGTCCCAAGACAACGTAAAGGACGTATCCGTTTTTATGGTTTCTTTCAAGTTAGCAGGAGCATTCATTGTTGGATGTATCAATTCAAATGAAACACTGCTACCTTCTTTCGATTCCCCAAAACGGTCGCTCAGTGAATACACCTCAAATTTATAACTACCAGCTGTTCTATTAGCTAGGGTTGCCGAGGTTCCAGTCACTGTACTCTTCAATACTTTTTGATCCTCTACAATTTGATAGACTTTATAGCTTGTCGCATTGTCCGCAGCAATCCAGTTTAAGACAACATCATTGCCATTCTGTATTTTATACTCCAAGCTGGCAGGTGCTTGAATCAGAACTTCATCAACTGTCAATTCGGCTCTACTTCCCTCAGCAGATTCGCCATAACGAGTACTGTAAGAGTACACTTCATAAATGTAGTTTCCGGAAGGCATCTTCGAATACTTGATTCCAGTTCCGGTTACCATACTTTTCAATACTTTTTCTCCATCAATGATTTGATAGACTTTGTAACTGTTAGCGTACGGGACTGTATCCCAAGCCAACACAACATCATTTGTGTTTTCAAGCTTATATGTAAAATTGCCAGGTGCCGTCATTGAAACAGTACCTACAGTTACAGAAACCTTGCTGCTATCCCCAGACTCACCAAAGCGGTCACTGTTTGAACGGATCTCATATTCATAGTTTCCTGCTTGCACATTCGTTAATTTCACAGACGTACCAACCACCGTATTTTTCAAAACTGGCTGTCCATCCACGATTTGATATAGTTTATAATTTGCTGCATTTGCAGCTGCATTCCACTTGAATGTAATGTCGCTCCCATTTGTCACAGAATACGTAAAATTGGCAGGAGCTTTTATCGTAGGATAAACAACTTCCACTTGAACTGATTCTGAAAGCGGAGATTCCCCATACAATGCATTTACTGCTGTAACTGCATATATGAAGTTCCCCTCAGGAGCGTTATTAACAGTGAATGTCGTTTTGTTCTGAGTAGTTGTTACTAGTGTTTTCTGTCCGTCAACTGAAAGCTGGTAAAGATTATAAGTTTCTGCATATGCAGATGACCCCCAGCTCAAGGCGATATCATTTCCGTTCTTGATTGTTTGCGTCAATGTTGAAGGGGCAATCATTTCCGGGTAAAGAATTTCTACCGATACAGGTGCACTCGGGCCTGATTCCCCTTCTGGACTCATCGTAGAAACAACATATCGAGTAGTCCCTTCAGACAGATTATTTAGATTGAAACTTGGAGAGCTGCTATTACCAAGCAGGTTCAGCTGCCCCTCTTGAATTTCATATACATTGTATCCGGTAGCACCGAATACAGAACTCCACGTAAGTTTCACGTCATCTGGTGTCACTTGTTGGGCAGCCAGATTACTTGGCGGCAACATATTACTGTTCGTTGCAGCAAATGCAGCTGCAAATGGGTTAATCATTTGAATCAAAAGCAGCAATAGCGCCAAATAGGACGTCAATTTAATTGTTCGTTTACTCATTCCATAACCTCTCCGCTTCTTGAGTTCCAAAGAAAAAGAACCTTCAACAAGGTTCATAGAATCGGTCTATGATTCCTTGCGGCAACCGGCTACCTTCATGTAAATCTACATGTTTCAGGCCCTTGGCTTTGCGTCCCATGGTTTCCCAATGGTTTGCCTTTTTCACTTGGTTTTTTATAATATATTTAAATCTTACTACCCTATTTTAAACATCAAAATAACAGGCACAAATAACCCTTATATACACAAAAAGACCTATATGGAGTCTTTAAAAAAAGAGACCCTCGTAAACAAGGATCTCATTTTTAAAAAATAAAAATTAACGAAGAAGTTGTAGAACGCCTTGAGGCTGTTGGTTAGCTTGAGCTAACATAGCTTGTGATGCTTGAGAAAGGATTGAGTTTTTAGTTTGCTCCATCATTTCTTTCGCCATGTCAACGTCACGGATACGAGATTCTGCAGCAGTTAAGTTCTCTTGAGTAGTATTCAAGTTATTGATTGTATGCTCTAAACGGTTTTGTTGTGAACCGTAAGTTGCACGTTGTAAGTTAATTTCATCGATTGCAGCATCAATATTTGCAACTGTACTAGTTGAAGTTAACGCAGCTGTTGCTGTTAAAGTAGCAGCAGCAATAGTTAATTTGGCTGAAGCGTCTTCAGTTACTGTAATATCAATTGCTGTATTGAAAACTGTCTTACCATTAAATTTTGTTGTGTCGATAATGTTATTGATTTCATCAGTTAAAGAAGTCATTTCTAAATCGATATTAGCTGTATCCGTTGTGTTATAAGTTCCGTTCGCTTTTTGAACAGCAAGTTCTTTCAAACGAGTAGCCATAGAAGAAACTTCATTTAGAGCTCCCTCTGCAGTTTGAAGATATGAGATACCATCTTGAGAGTTTCGTGCAGCCATATCTAGACCACGAATTTGTGAACGCATTTTCTCTGAAACTGAAAGTCCAGCTGCATCATCACCTGCGCGGTTAATACGTAAACCTGAAGATAGTTTCTCCATGTTTTTCATTTGTGCGTTGCTTGCGCTGCCCAATTGACGGTGTGTGTTAAGTGCTGCGATGTTGTGATTAATTCTCATTTTTGTATTACCTCCGTGTAATGTTTTTTGTTTTTTGCAAGTGTCCAAATCCGTTTGGACTAGCTTACATAATTTATATCGGAGGCTTTTGATAAATGTTTAGCGTTTTTTGAAAATATTTCTATTATTTTTTAAAAAATAAAAAGCCTGCTATAATTCTGCAGGCTTTCCCTAAATTTACTTCTTCATATTCAAAAAATCGCTCAAGTTAATGACGTTAGAAGTCGCTCTTCGATTCTCTTCCTGAATCTCTAGATAGACTTCCTTTCGGTGGATGGTGATACGCTTTGGTGCTCTAATACCGAGTTTAACCATTTCTCCTTCAATAGCAGTAACGAAGATTTCAATGTCGTCATCAATAATAATGGATTCGCCTTTTTTTCTTCCAAGCACTAACATCTGCTACACCTGCCTTGATTCAGCACTTTGAAATAAAGGCTGCTTGATTAGATAGTCTTTATTATCCAATACAATTTGCATTCCCAGATGTCTATTATTATTGATGACAAGCGGGGCTTTTAGGTTAGTCGTTGCATCTTTTATTTCGCCCGTCGCCGTAACGGTTGTTAAGACGATTGCATCTGTGGGATCTTTCAACTCAAGCCTATCTACCATTTGTTCTTCCAAGTTGATGTTATATTCCTTGAAAAAAGAGAAAGGATCTACCAAAAAGAAGTTTACTTCTTCTTCATCTATTGATTGCAGGAAAAAGAATGGGGATTCTTCATTTTCATCTGCTGGCAATAATACATACTTCATATATTCCTCAAATCCTGGAATTCCTTTATTGAACGTGATGACACTGCTATCTTCTACCTCTATTTCTCCAAAACGTGTAGTTTGAATCTTCATAAGCGGCTCCTTTCATCTTGTAAAGAATTTCTATTTAATTCTATTTTTACACAAATCAGTTTCACTAGACAGCAAAACTATTTCTTGATGGGTTTTTCACATGAGGATATATGTCTTTCATTTTACTACTCCTAGGAGATTCTATGGGGAGGCTAATGGTGGAAGGAAAGGACTTTTGCTTTTCAAATCATGAAAACTTAGAGGAGGTTCAGCGGATTAATTGGGGTTTCCTGCAAAATACAAAACGTTAAAAAAGGCACAATTCTCATAGATGAATTACGCCTTTTAGGAAAGTATTTGTTTTTGAAAAAACCGAGAACTTACTTACCGAATCTCGTTCAGGAGGTCCTCGAGGCACTCGTATTGAGAGGCTACTCCTTCAACAACTCCCATTTCCATTACTTGCTGAAGTGCTTCGATGGAAGCAAATTGAGAACGTGATATAAGTTTCGTCTTTCCTTCGTGTTCAACGAATTCCATTGTTATCTGCATCTCTGGCAAACTATCTACAGTATTACCTTCTTCGTCTGCAAACATGTCCATATAGACGATTTTTTTAGGTGCATTAATCTCTTGGAATACAGCTTTCCCCCATGATTCGTGGCCAAAAAAGTCACCTTGGCCCTCATCGATGCACCTCATGCAATAATGCCATACACCGTTAGGCTCAAACTCACAGCTGGGGATATCAAGGATTCGCGGGTGTTTATCGAGGATTCATCTTGTGATATCTTCATTTCTGAAAGGGATATCTTGAAATGTGTCTGGGTTATCTAGAAATCGAGTACTCATATCTAAAATTCACGAAATCCGCACAATTCAAACTCGCTGAAATGGTGCCATTTGCATCGCAAATGGCACGTTACTGTGGGTTAATCGCTGGAATCAAGGATTCGTCGTGTGTATTTCAACTTATTAAATAAAACCTTTGTATAAGCAAGGTGCATTCCGCACTTCACTTTATTCACATATCTATTCCCACGATTTCATTTAAATTTGTATTACCCGGGAAATAGTTTTTAGTCCAATCATTAAATGGCTTTTTCTTTTCCAATATTTGCTCATAAAATTCTTCTTCATGGACAGAGAAACGAATAACTAAAAGTCATTCCTAATAGGTTGTCTCAGGTAGAAGACAAAAGGCATCCGGATGGTCTTAATCCGGATGCCTTTTGTAATCATGATCTGTCCAATCCATTCCATGCTTTTTCTTTCTCATCATCAAATACGCACTTGATTATTTCTTTTCTTTTGGCCAAATGCCAATTGGAGATTTGCGAAACAATCCAAAATCGTTCCATGCAAAGACCCCAAACATGGGTCTTAGTCTAAGCCTCATCATTAATTCTACATAGCCTATAATGCAAGGAGTTGGAAATTGGTAGCTCCATTGTGTATTAAAAAGTTAACCATTATTAAGAACTAGTTAACTTTATAATACTGACGCACTAAATAGTTCTTTAAAGAACTGAAAGTAGATACTCTTCAGATAGCGAAAAATCACCACGAAGATTTTTTAAAAGAACCAGTTACCGAAAAAGCCTCTTCTACAGCATCGTCTGTTGAACGAAGTGCGACGATTTCTGCTCGTGCACCGTCTGTTACGCGAAGTGCGGCGATTTCTGCTCGTGCATCGTCTGTTACGCGAAGTGCGACGATTTCTGTTCGTGCACCGTCTGTTACGCGAAGTGCGACGATTTCTGCTCGTGCATCGTCTGTTACGCGAAGTACGACGATTTCTGTTCGTGCACCGTCCGTTTCGACAAGTGCAACGATTTCTGCTTGTGCGGCGTCTTTTGTTCGAGCGTCGTTCACTACTAAAAGTATCCTGGAACATGAAGTTGCTTAACCCTCTAGAGTTAGATAGTTCGACTGCATTTTTAATGCCGTCAACATTAAAACGTGACATTTTCAAACCTCCCTTCATCTTTATATTAGAGAAAGAAAAAAATCAATTTTACTTTAATTCAAACTCGTGCTGATACACATTTCTTTCTCATATAGTAAGTTACGAAATTGTACTAATTATGGTAGAGACAAACGCATACTATTTTAAAATAAATAAAATTTCGTTTCTTTTCTTGGCATCTTTTATTCTTGTTTCATACGAATATTATAAAAATGAAAGGAAGAATTCGCGTGGATAATGTCGTGGAAATACCTGTATATCAGCTTTTTATTAATCCTATCGATTTAAGGGAACTTCGAAAAGAAATTTGGACGGATGATCCGGTTTCCGCGAAGCTAACGATAAACAAAAAGAAACATGATATCGATATTGCGTATCGTGGCTCGCATATCCGGGAGTTTCAAAAGAAGTCATATCACATTTCGTTTTATAAACCAAATACGTATAGAAATGCCAAAGAAATTCATATCAACGCAGAATATAAAGATCCGTCTCTAATGAGAAATAAATTATCGCTCGATTTTTTCAATGATATAGGATGCCTATCTCCAAAGTCTCGATTTGTAAATATAAAATTGAATGGGAAAAATGAGGGGCTATATTTGGAATTAGAATCAGTGGATGAATATTTCCTTGCGAATCGACAACTACCGAAAGGACCTATATTCTATGCGATTGACGGAGATGCTAACTTTTCGTTAATGAGTGATCTTGATAAAGATGTAAAAAAATCACTTAAATTTGGCTATGAAAAAAAATGTGGTACAGAACAAGATGAATTTCATTTACAAGAATTTATTATTAATATTAATACCATTTCAAGAGATGATTTTGAAAAAGAAATTGTGAAATACCTAAATGTTGATCAGTATCTTCGATGGTTGGCTGGCGTTGTTTTCACCCAAAATTTTGATGGTTTTGTTCATAACTACGCACTATACCAAAATAGTGAAACGAGACTATTCGAAGTCCTCCCGTGGGATTACGATGCAACATGGGGAAGAGATGTAAACGGGGAAGTAATGGAGGAGGATTATTTACGAATCGAAGGATTTAATACGCTAACTGCAAGAATTCTCGATGTAAAAACATTCCGCGGTCAATACAAAAACTTGCTAGAAGTCATTATAAACAACCAATTTAATGTAGACTATTTGAAACCGAAAATACAAGGTCTGCATGAATTGATAAGACCATATTTTCTTGAAGATCCCTATAAGAAAGATGATATCCTTTTATTTGATAAAGAACCGGAGTATATATTGAATTTTATTGAAGCACGGGCGAATTATATAAAAGGGAAATTAGATACATTAGATTAAGTAGTTTCATCCTTTACACCACCCTCCTCCATTTGGTAAGGGGTGTTCTAGTTGAATCAAATTACTAGTAACACCAATAATGCTCCTAGTATTTTTACCCCTAACTCCTTCATGTAGTAATCAAACTTTATTAAAAATTCCCACTGAATCTAACAACACAAAAAAGACCCGATCCAATAAAAAATGGACCGGGTCTACTTGCGTAGATTTATTGTGAACTTACTCTTGTTCGTGTTGCTTTGTAATAAAGTTTGATAAAAATCATCTTGTAAACCCGCATTTGGTGGCAAAGAAAAAGAATCCATATTGAAAAAAGATTGATCAAAATGGATTCTTCTTTTTAAATTGCAATTTCCTTTTTATAAAAAAGTTTGATTATTTTTAGTAGTACTAGTCAAAACAAGACTGCCGATAATTCGAAATCCAATTTACTTAAAGAAAGTATTCACTCTTTCGTTAAATAAACCTATCGTCATAGCATCATTAATATCTAAGTCTTTTTTATAAACAATTTCTTTTATTAAAATATTTCCTTAAAGCTTCAAAGGAAACTGCTCGCGTATATCAATCACCAAATCGAAATACTCCAACATATAAAAGTAATTTCGTTCAAGGTCAGAAAGGAATTCATATTGACGAGGAACTTTAATGCCCTTCAATCGTGGTGATCGACCTAAAGACGATACATCTTGAATTACTAACCATGGCTTATACCCAATACCAATCCCTTGGCCACTACCTTCTTTTAGCTTCCTCTCAATAGATGGTGATCGCTTGCGTTTGGACATTTTTTTCACCCCTTTAAGTCAAATATTTATTAAATCATTAACAACAATTCTTTCAAACTTACGTGAAGGGATACCCTGAATTTTTAAACTATGTTGTTGAATTCCTACAGAGTTAAAATACTCATCACAATAATAATTATGATATTGTGCTACCCACTCATATTTAGATAAAAGTTTTTGATCAGCTCTAAATTTGTTTAATTGTGCCACTATAATATCTTTATGCTGGTTTAACTTGCTAATATATAAATTAAAGTCATTGGTAATTTCATATTCTTCTTGAAGACCATGTAAATAATTGATAAAGCATGTATCGTCAATATCTTTAATTAGATGTGAATACTGTGGAGCAAAAGTTAATGGTCCATAAAAATCCACATGCTCGGATACGATTTTAATCATTTCTTCGCTTAATATGATTCGAGGATAATCTGCTTTTTTACACTCTAGCTTATGTGCTTCAATTAAAGCTGGACCATATGCAAAATCATCATCGCCATAGTAATCTCCAATTGCCACTCCACCACGTAAAAAATAGCCATTCAACGTCATATTTAATTGATAGTCAATAAAAGACATAAATAGACTGCCGGATTGTCCCTCACCATCTTCAAATCTTGGATATGCTAATATGACGTTATCTGTAAACGTTTTAAATTGACCATAGGGGTTCATGACTTTCATCTGTGCATATTGACTTTTAAGAATCGTATGGAGATTTTTGAGTAACCGGTTTCCATGTTGTTGATTAGGTGCCTGCATTATTAAATTTGAAAATCCTAAAATATCAGTAAAACATACAATTGATTCTAGCAAGCTCGGATTATTGGGATTATATTTTGGTACCATATCTATTCCACCTTAAAATTTGTCTGAAAATTAAAAATAACCTCTTACGGATATAATACCCGAAGAGGTTTTTTAACAAACTTTATTACAAAGTTACACCAATCGAAATAAAGTTGTATACTAAAAGTCGTTTAAACCTTGATTTTTATCATTATTTTTAAATTTCTTTATAATAAAAATGTATACTGATTTCCCAACATTTGTATTAAACGATTAATGACTTATTGAAATAAAGTTATATACTGATTTAGTCATAAAGCAGCATGGGTAAAATAACTCTAACTGAACATAAAATACAAAAAGCCCTTTTAAGGGGGCTCAATGTCCTCCTCTCTCGCCAGCACCGCGACCACTTGCACGTCTTGGGCTTTCGTCTCAGGTGGAGAAACCTGAGCCAGTAATAGTATTGCTACTATTACTTTGAGTAGGTAACTTTTCATAGGATACTCCTGTCAGGCCGGCTCAAAACCCGCACCCCGCACTCCTCAGTGACTAACGTACTAATTATATATATAAATACCAAAATTATCAATCCCTAAATTATCAATTAATTTTAATGATTAATCTTATACAAGAGTACAATATTAATTTCTTGTCCATTTTCGTAGAGTCTCTTTTAATTCTTTCTTCTATTCATAATGTATTTTAGGATTGTTTTAGCTTGATGCTCATTGAAATGAAATCATGCAGAGATTGGAATTGAGTTGAACTTCTTTAGATCACCAGTGGCTTTGACTATTATTCTGAAAAGCTTAATATGTATCACATTAATAATATGTTGTCCCTCGGTAATCAGAAGAACCGCCCTCTTTCATGGTGGCCAACTGGTGCATTAGTAACGTTCGTATTTGTTTAAAAAACTGGAACCCATGGAACCCTTCTTTTTGTAAAAAAAATAAACCTTTTGTATCAACTGATTTTACCTCTAACGCATGAACCAAAGGTATTTCGATATGGAGGATAATGAACAAAGGCTATTGCTGCCTTTCAGGTATCTTTCTCAGTAATAAATAAAGCTCAGTTCGTCAAGGAACTAAGCCATTTTTATCTGCTTTATTTAAAAAATGTATCCTTTAGTTATAGAAGAAAAGAGACTCGTGTCCTTTATTTGAATAAGCTGCTGTATATATTTCTATGTTAAAAAGTGTTATCAATCCTCTTCAGCATAAAAAAACAATATTTTCTCTCCAGAAATAAAAACTCCATAACTCTTCTTTTACTAATCTTCTTTATTATCCTTTTGTAGCTTAAGGTTGAATTCCATCTCACTGTTCAAAAATGTATCTATACTTACCACCGTTAACAGCTCATTTAAGCCATCTATTTCTAACTCAAAATGTCCATCTTCTTCAGCTTCGCCGTTTAACACTACCAGTCTAAACTCATTTTGATATTCGAAATACTTCTCTTTTTTAAGAAACAAGCTTGGATTCCCCTCGTTAAATGAATGTATTCTTGATGAATAATTGATATTAAAATCTTCATAATCAACAAGTCCTTTTATTAAGTGAAGACCATGCTCATAAGAAACTTGTTCCATTTTTTCTAGAAAGGGTCCTGCATTTATTAAAACAGCATGACTTCCAAACTCGTTACTCACTTCATTCAAAAACTTGTCTGGAAGCTTTAATTTCACCTTTACTGACTCTCTTTCCTCATCTATATCAACAATCTCTAAAACATCTGTAGTAATCGCAGTCATACAGAATAGATGCTTTTCTAAGTATTCAGGGTTTTCAAGCGTAACTTTAGAAGATTGAGCAACTATTAGAGGTTCTTCACTACCATGAGGTGTCAACTTCCATTCTATATCATTTAATAAAAGTGTGGCCTCTAAAGAATCCCCTTTCCCTCTATGTTGATTTTGTTCTTCTACCTTCTAAAATATTTAAAGTTATTCATGTAGATAATCCCCTCTTTTAGGGATTCTGGATAGCTCGTAAATTTCAATAGACCTACTATTTTTTTCTCTTGAGGCATGTACTCACTTAATAACATAAACGTTCTCCTTTGTTGATTAATAGTTCAACTTTAAACGATATCAGCATACTTTTATGAGAATCATTTCTATTTTTTATGTTATTCCTTGTTCAACTATCCTATTAGTTAAAGTATTCAACAAAGAGGGCCTTAACATATTTAGTTTTAACAATAGGGACACTTACTACTCTGTCTGCTATTAGGGCTTTTTAAGAATTCATGTCCATTATCACATAGCCACCAATATTCTTTTCTTGCGTAAGCACCTACTTCATCTGGGCTAATAGTTTCATTTTTTGTTGGATGCCATTGTTTAGCTACTTCAGGTTTATTTACTACCAATGATTTATCCATTTTTGCTTTTTTAGGCTTATAGCGGCCGTAAAGCTCATAGCAAGTGGGACATCCTCGTCCGTCTACGCGGCTATATACATAAGCAAGATAACTATGATTCCTTTCACAAACCCACCAAACTTTATTATGCGATCCTTTTGTCACATTCTTTGGAGTTAGTTCTCCATTTTTATTGTAATCCCATTCGTTTGCCAGAGAAGGATGTGTAGTAAAAAGACAATTTGTTTCATTTATCCTTTTACCTGCACAATAGGGACAACCCTCTCCATTACCTGTTCGTTCATTTATCATCTTGTCGTAATTTGAATTACATTTGGGACAAGTCCAATAGACTACTTGATTAGAATAGGGCAAGTAAGCATCAGGTGTTGTATTCTCATTTAACTCCATGTTCCACTCTCTTGAAATGTCAGGAAATAATAATTTCAAGTTATACTCTTCTGTTGCAACTTGACCCGTACAAACTATACAACCATGACCTTGTGCTTTACTACCAATTTGAGCTAATGTTGAATGCTCTTTCTCACAGATAAACCAAGCCTTATGGTTAGAATATTGTTTAAAGTGTTCAGGCCTTAGCGGATGATTTTTGTTATAATCCCATATTGTTTCGATTTCCGGACAATTCCTTAAGAGATTATCTTTTTCAATTATCGGTGGAATTTGAGCAAGAATTGGAATATTATCAAGGTCTAGGTTGATCTTTGTTTTTAGTTTATTGATTTCTATATTAAAACCGTCATAACTATTATCAATTATCTCTAACAGATGCATAATCATTACACCGATTGTTTTGTTGGAAGTTCTCTCGTATAAATACTCTTGTACTCCATCAATATTTAGCGGTGATAAACCATTGTCTCTGATTCGTATTAGATCAAATCCTCTTTCAATTATGAGTTTGCTTTTATCTTTATCGATTTCTAACTTATGCCTATGGGTATGGCCTCCGTCATACTCAACTATGAGATTAAGAGTAGGTATATAAACATCTACGCATTTGTATTTACCTATCGCTTTAATAGGAAAGTTCAATTCTGCGTCTTTGAAAATTTTTTTTAAGTAAAAAAATATAGCAAGTTCAGGGAATCCAACATTATAGCGTTCATTGCATTTTGGGCAGCCCGTATTTTTAATCGCTCTATTTTTAGCTTGACTATCCCATATGTACCCGCACACTTTACAACGCCATCTAATTATTTTATCAGAGCCACACCTTACATTGTATGGAGTGTTATCTTTGTTTTCTATTAGATGCCACTCTTCTATTAATTCTGGGCGTTCTTTTGCGATAAATCCTCTGGTGTTTTTCAAAATTCCTTCTCCCTTAAATCCTTTGATAATTATAATCACTATCATTCTTTGAGACGATATAAAGCGTAATCAATTCTGTCCCAAAACCTTAACAATATATTCTGACCAGTATGCTTCATCCCCCTCTATTTCATGAACCCAGCAATACATTATTATAATTTCAAGATATTGTTTCTTCCCTACTGTTTATTATATATTCTTCTGTACAAAGAATTTATATTGAATAAATTGTTCTTTTGTTTCTAGTTGTACTCATCCTTACGCCATCCATACGCATATTACTTTTTAAGGTATACGAAGGAGATATTGGGATAGTACAATAAACTCAAATATAATTATATAAATAAATCGACCATTCAGAATGTGTACTTTTAACTCATTTTTGCCAAATAAAAATAAGGAGCCAGGAAAATGAAAACAATAAACGTAGCTTTTGATATCCCACTCTATGTTTTCGAAGGATTAAATAGTGGAGCTTTTATTAGAAAAGGCGGTGTTGTAGTCCAAAAAGATACTCAAAGAGTTGTAATGTGGCTTAAAGAAGGAACAAAATTTGGCGTAGAAAGTCGTTCGATTATAGCCCAGGTTACTTCTCTTGGAAAAGCCTCCTTAACTCTGGCAGACTTTTTATACATGCATGACAATTTTGAAAGAATTCATCAACGCCTTAGTGAGATTAATTTAAAAATCGATGCTCAAAACTTCTCGAAAATTAATAGTGGGTTTTCGTTAGCGATGGAAGCAGAAAAAATGAAAGATAAAGAAATAGCTAAAAACCAGATGTTTGAAGCAAGACAACTTTTAGAAGAGGGAAGCAAGATCTTTCAACACATATTGAATAACCTTGAGAAGAAGGATAAGAAATTCAAAGAAAAATCAATTTCCTATTTAAACCTAATTATTCAAGCGGAGTTAGGGATCATTCGTACTTACATGTGGCATGACGAGTATGAGATTGCTAAATTAAGACTCTTAAAGTTGAGAAGTTTTTTGCTACAAAATATCTTTAAGCAAATTGAAAATCAAATTACCCCGCATATAGCGTGGTATTGGAAGGTTCTCCCTTTCGCTTTAGGTGGTTTACCTACAGTAATACAAAATGCAATTAAGGATCATCTAAGCTATAAGGAAATGCTGAGAAAAGAACTAAAAAATGTGAAAGAAGAAAATTTAGAAATTGAGGAGAAACTCAATTTATTACTTTCTAAATTGGATGAAGAGAGTTACCTTCTTAGTGATGATATAAACCATTTACTTAACGTTGATGAGTTCATTCAAGGGTATGAATATGAATTAACTGATCTTAATGAAATTCATAATAGTAAATTGAAATTAGCTATGAGTGAGCCATCTTTTAAGCCAAAATAAATAATTGCTGTACCAACTCTTTAAATCAGAGTAAGTACAGCAATTTTTTTAATTTTATCTATAATTAAAGTTTTAACTTTGAGGAGAATTTAATATAACCCTGTACTACAAAGCCGAACAGGATGATGATTACCAAGCATACGGACTTCAACATTTTTCAACATGTGCTGCTTGCGAGTAGGCTGTCTTCTCACTGCTAGTCGGGAATTGCTTTATGTTCTATTTCTTGTATAATCCAGTCCTGATCCCCATCTTTAGAATAGGTAGTTAAATATTCTCTATTCTCCTCTATAAGATTCCAAACCATCTCTTCTTCAACAACAATTTTAAAAGCTACTTCTTCAGTATAATTATTTGGATCATAGGCATTTACCCAATATAAAGAGTCCGTGTGACCTTTTTCTGTGATTTCATAAAAGACGTTGTCGATGTATGTGGTTCCTTACAAGATGAAAGTATCAGTGAAACAAGAACCAGCATTTGAACGACTAAAATCCTCAATAATGATTCCTCTTTTCTGATTTTACTAATCAATCCATAAATTAAATTAGCATTATTTAAAAACTACCGTATTCATAACAATTTGCAGCTTATTTTCTTCGGGAAGGACGGGTTTTCAGTAAGTAGTTGTCTTTCAGTATTCTATGTAATAAATCCTGCGATTTGCTTTGCAGTAGGTTGGATACGGCTGTGTGATCAATCATTTCCATTCTGAGTTCCCCGTTAATGTTTGCGACGACCTTGGGGATGCTCCCTGTATAGGCATATTCCTTCAGGATTCTTTGTTCCAATGTGGTCACTTCGTAGTTTTCTACCAAGAAAACAAATTCCTCCAGTTCCTTTATGGCTTTTTTCGCTGATTCCACTGTTTTTATCATCTTCATACGTTACCCCTCGCTTCCATCCATATTTTTCGTTCTTCCGTCCCCTTACAATATTCTCCAATCATTAGTTAAATCCCTCTTCCGTATACTGACTGCATACGCTGTATCAGGATAAAATCCATTGCCAAGGATAAGCTATTAATGGTGATGAAAATGAAACAGATAACGATTGTATTGGTTGCTTTTTTACTTCTTTTATCAATTCAACCCGTTATGGGAAAACCTAATGGCTATGATGTCGTGGATAATTTCATTCGTCCACTTGTGAAAAAGGATGAAAAACAGATGAGGACATTTGTGTCTTCAGATGTAATAATCCCTGGGATAAGAGAAAGCACCCCCATCAGGCATGTCATGGGTCTGCCTTCGCCGAATGAAAATGTCAGAGTCTTCGTGGCTACTTCTATGATGGAAAGGCCCAGCCAGAAAGAATCGCATTCATTTGGGAAATTACAAGCAATGAAGAAGAAATAACAGATATTCGGGTTGTCTTTGACGGTTCCAACCCGTTCATGGACGAGTTAAAAGCCAGACAAGAGTATGAAACCAGAAACCATACACATGTACTTTATCCAAGAGAGTTTCCTTTTAGCGTTACTCATATCAGCGGCCATGTGAAAAATGATTTACTTAAATTAACGTATAAAAACGCGTATTCACATGGACTGATGGAGATAACCGTTGCACCAGGGAATGGTGAATTAGGGTCAATTAAAGAAGATAAGGATCAGTTTTACATATTGAATAACGGATCGGAAGCACTTTATAAGCCATTATCTTCTCATCAAGATCAACTTATTTTTCAGCATAAAGACTTGATGTATTCAATCGCCATAACTCCCACTCCTAAACAACCGGTTACAGTGGATGATCTGCTTAAGATTGCTAACTCAATGAATAGGTTAGATGTGCGATTTTAACCTAAATTAAAAGACACCCTTCCTATATGAGGTTGGGTGTCTTCACTGTTATCGTAAAAGTCATTAATATTTTACAACAACTATCGATACTCCTTGCTTTAAACAAAATGATGAAAATTGGATTGGGGCTGCAGCACGAGATCTCCTAGCAATGCAGAAAACACGTTGCAAGAAGCTCTAGCGTGTCGCTTCCCTCTAAAAAGTCAGATAACCACGGACTGTACGGCCAAGCCTACAGGCCGTAAGTTCCTGTTCTTTTCCTGACGTGGGAACGAGCCGAAAAGAGCAAAAAAAATCTTTGTTCACCAATCCTAATTAACTTTTTTAACTAATTTCCACTTTATATTCTGATTATCAACCAAAATGCAGTTCTCGATGACAATTGGGACAGACAGCGATTGCGTTCTCAACCGAATCCTCCCCGTTGTCTGCTAATCTCTTTATATGATGGACTTCTAAATAAGGGTTCCATCGGATGCTCTTATAAACGGTGCTTTCTTGCCACATTTCTCGCAGAAACCAACCGCTCGAATCAATACCTCGGCAATAACATCGGCATTCCGTTTAAAAGCCTTTGTTCTTACCTCATATGTATCTGGGTAAACAGAGCTTCTTCTTTCCAAACGAGCCTCCCTTTCCTTCTTACCATCTTTCAAAGCTTTTCTCACTGATTCGTAGAGTTCTTCATCTAAATCGACAGTATGATTTAGCTCTTCAAGCATTTTTAGGATCACAACATAGTGCTTCTTTTCAATCTCAAACAATGTCCCTCTGTGGAAATAAATATTTTTATCTTTCTCAATCTCAAAACTAATCAACTTATGCTACCTGTCCCGATAATACCATAGGTTTCCATATAAAAGATTGACTAATTATAATAATATTTCCAACTAAAAGGTATACATACTAGTAAATATAGAAAGCTAACGTCTTTTCTCAGACGTTAGCTTTTTTCTTTTTCATATTGAACTAAAGCACCCGTTAGTTGAATAAGAAAAATGCTTTACTATGTTCAACTATTGCATTCCAGTAGAGGATGGATGATTCCCATAAAAATCAATAATGATTTTTCGAGCAATTTTAATAGCTTTGCTATTATCTTCAATCCAAACTCCCACTTCATCACCAGGTCTAAAATCATTATTCCTATCTCGATTACCCACTATTTCAGTATCTTCGGAAAGAAATATTTCATAAATTGGATAGTCGTCCCTAGGGTCAGTAGTAGTTGGTGATAATCAGACTAGTTTCTCTAACTCCTACAATTGGAGCAATGGAAATTTTTTAATATTTAGCAAGAACTAATGATTCTGGATTATTTCACATAGATCTTACAAACGAACATTGCCTTCTATTATACACACGTTCCTCTGTAAGATGCTTCAGAAATTCCGAAACTTATCAGAAATTTTAGATATCAATATTAAAATAAACACTTTATAATTAAATTGGGAATATTTAAAAAAGGTGGTTATATTGTGAAGCTGAAAAATTTGATTGTTAATGGTTTTAGAGGATTAAACGGAGAGGACAATATTATTGACTTTGAAGGATCAGATATTATTTTTTTGATTGGAAAAAATAATTATGGTAAATCTACTTTTTTACATGCATATAATTTTTTTATTAATCCTGGAGTAAAAGCTTCTATTAATGATTTTTTTAATAAAGATTGTTCAACTCCTATAGAAATTACAGGGATTTTTAGAACCGAAGAAAACGATGAAAAAGACGTACTATTAAATAAAGAAGATCCAGATTGGATTAAAAAATGGGTAGATGAAAGTGGACTTATTAAAATTAAGAAAATATGGTCCATTATAGACAAAGAAGGTAAAAAACAGACTTATAACCCTGCTACTCGTTTATTTGAAGATGGCGGGTTTGGGGGATTTGACACCTTACTAAAAAGATATTCTCCCACAGCGATTCCTATTAATGCTGTAACTTCAACCGAAGAACTTGAAAAAAAGATTAATGAAATTATTACAAAAAAACATATAAAAAAATTAGAGACTGAATATGCAGATAAATACGGTGCTATAATTACAGGCTTAAAAGAGTTGAAAGATGATATATCTAAATCAAGCGATATATCAATTATTAATACTAATATGAATAAATTTTTCTCTGAAGTTTTCCCAGACTTAGAATTAAAAATTTATTCTTTACCGGAATCTGGAATAGATATAACTAAAACCTTAAAAGCCACACATGGATTGAGTGTTACAGATAGAGAATTATTAGAAGATATTTATGACTTGAAAAATAATGGTCATGGAGTTATGAGACAAGCTTTTTTTAGCTTTCTATCTACATTAGAGGCAGATTTAGAGAAAAAAAGAAAAGAATACTTAATTCTTTTTGAAGAACCGGAACTATACTTACACCCTGAAGCAGTATTTTCACTTAGAGATCAACTTTATAAACTAGCTAAAGACAGTCCTTTTCAGGTAATTTGTGCTACACATTCTCCGTTAATGATTGATACTTCAAAGCCCCATTCTTCATTAGTTAGATTAGAAAAGAATAATAAAAATACTAAGACTTATCAGGTAAAATTTGACCTTTATACGGGAGAGGATAAAAATTTTTTACAAATGATAAATCGATTTAACCCCCATATCTGCGAATGTTTCTTTGCTGATGAAGTAATATTAGTCGAAGGAGATACGGAAGCAGTGATTTATCGAGATTTAATATCTAGATTCTATATGAGTAATAAAGATATATTTGTTTTGAATACAGGTTCAAAAGCTAATATAGTATTTTACCAAAGAATACTTACACATTTTGGGATTAAACATGTAGTTGTTCATGATGTCGATTCTAAAACATATGAGACTAAAAAGAAAGAAATTAAAACGAATTCAATGTGGACATTTAATCAAGCAATTTGGGACCAAATCGAAGAATCCAATAAAAAATTCCCTGGTATTTCAAGAAGATACACACATTTTTTAAACTTCGAAGTAGCCCACAATTATAAGGAAAATAAAACTAAAGGTAAACCCTTAAGTGCCTATGAATTTTCACAGTCAATTAATTTGGATTCTGAGCTCCCTTGTATAGAGTTTTTAGATGACTTGTTTGGCGAGGATAAAATAAATCATACTCAAAATCACATTGAATCTTATTTCCAAGTAACAGTTATATAAAATATCAATTTTATACCCGTTTTAAAAATTGGCTTTGTTAAAGTTAAAGGTTGAATTAAAGCAAATATAATGAGCTAGGAAATGTCTCCAAGTTCATTATATTTGGATGTGATTTTTTTACTAAAGCACCCGTTAGTTCAATAAGACGCTGCTCTTAATTGCTTAGTTAGTTTTGCAAAATAAGACATTACCCTATTCAAAGGGACCATTCCGAACGTAATAGCGAATATTGATATTCGTCAACCCACTGTCCTTTAGACATATAGTTCTGGAGCAAATGTCCTTCGCGTCTAAAACCAACATATTCAAGTAAACGGATAGATTTGTCGTTTCTAACATCCGTAAATGCGATTACCTTGTGTTTTCCTAGAGTATTAAATACATAATTTATTAAAGCTCTTACTGCTTCGCTAGCGTAGCCATTTCTCTGGTGTTCCTTAGCGAGAGTAAAACCAATTTCTACAATTCGAGGCTCATCTAAAAGAGTGTGAAGAGCACAATCTCCAATCAATTGATTCGTCTCAGCTAATGCTACGGCAAACTGAAACCAAGTGCCTGGTTGGTTCGGCATACCCTGCAATTGCTTTTTTACGAATAATTCAGCCTCGTCATATTGATAATTCTCCCACGACTGAAATTTAGCCACTTCAGGAGTAGAACGATACAAATAAAGAGACTCAATATCTCGTTTTGAAAATTGCCTTAATATTAATCGATTTGTTCGGCTATAAATACGTTCGCAATTTTCCATTATTTTCACACTCCTAACCACTTTAATTTTTGCTCGTCCCATTTATATCATTAGATGCCTTTTCAAAACATATATTAACTGTCCTTTGTGTTGCATGTCCTTTTCCCTTTTAGCCATTTATTCTTTTAGTAATTCGACAAGAATATTAAAAAAGCCTTCTTAAGCTAACCTGCCCCGTTAGTTGAACAAGAAAAAAGAGCTGTCCTCGCACCTCCCTGATCTTAAACTAAAGCACCCATTAGTTGAAGAAGACTAGTCCTACTTAACTAAGAGTATTGCTCTAAAGCCAATAAAATACGACAAATCCTAAAACAAGAGTCAGATTTAAAAGTCGCTCAATTGCTACAAGAATTAGTAGAGTATAAGCATTATAAGGATATAAAGAGAGCAGAACTGTTTGGGGAAGAGATTTTAGCAACTAACAATAAATTAAAACAGGAAGTTGAAAAAATAATACAACGTTTGAGAAATGAAGAAACTAATCAAGAACATACCTCTAGTTTTATCCCTAGTAAAGAATATGATGTTTTTATTTCACATGCTTCAGAAGACAAACAGGCTTTCGTAGAACCTCTTACAAAAGCTTTAAAAAGTGCTGGGATTAAAACATGGTACGATGCAGACCAAATTGGATGGGGAGAAAGTATACGCCAGAGTTTAGATAGAGGATTGATCAATTCTCGCTTTTGTATCGTAGTTTTATCATCAGATTTCTTCAGGAAACATTGGGCTGGAACTTATGAATTAAATGCGATTTTCCAACGAGTAGCTATAGAACAAAATTCATTAATTTTACCTATATGGCACAACATTACTCTTGAAGAGATTAGCCGAGATAATCTTACCCTACCTGATATAAAGGCCTTGAATTCTTCAATACACAATTTGGAACAAATAGTCAATGAAATGAAAATTAAACTTTCCTCTAATGCATAGTGATGAAGCCCATATCCGTGAGCATTTTTACAGCCATTTATTTCGCCTACCTAAAGAATGGAGGGAGGTTACGAACAATGGTTAAAAGGTTTCAAGATATTGACTGGTATTGCGATCGTTGTAATGCATATTTAAACAGTCAAGATAATTTTGACGATCATAAATATATTTGGTCATGTACAGAATGTGGATATAAAAAAAGTATTTCAAGTACAAATGTTTTGGAAACTTAAACAACACACGAATTTGTTACATGAATATCAACATAGATGAAATGAGTCGATTATGTTTAATAGAAAATATAGTGATCCAAAACAGGAAACAATTGTAGATATTTTGATTGATAATATTGAAGTAATGGACGAAGATGAGTTTGAGGCTTCCTATAAAGAACTGATGATGAATACCAGTCACGAGTTGATCATGCAATACGAGTGTTTGCTGATGCAGCTGGTGGTAGCGTACATTGGGATTCTGATGATTAAGATACCTGCCACGTATGTTTTAAAAGTTTAATGAAAATTGTCGTAATCAAAAAACACTTACACAAAGAAACTAAACCCCAAGTGAAGCCACTTTTTTAGTGCCTACGATTTGGGGTTCAGTTCACTCCTTTTACATTCTTTTATAAAATTTACATTTGAAATACAAAAAAGTAATTACCCTTGTTCTCTTTCAGCACTAATAGGGTGTGCTATTACTACCTTATCGCAACTCGTCCCCTAACGGCACAATGACCTCATCAAGTAGCTTGGTCCATTGACGTTTCATCTCAGGACCGTATTTCAATGGACTTGCACCCGGATTGGTCACTTTATATTCATCAAACCTTTTACTATCTAAAATCCCTCTGATATTTGGGATAGGATGCGTCCCGACTACATATTGAATGGCGGATAAGTGCAATTCGTTTTCGGAAACAAACCACATGTTTGCGAATGCATGAATCGCCCGGTCAAAAGAGTCCGTGAAGAAGCGTCGTTTAACGACAAATATATCTTCCTCTTCATCAACTTCCCCAGTATCGATGCCATTCAAAATCGAACGGTACACCTCTTTTACGACAATTGATTTGTTCAGCTTTTGTAAGGCTTTTTCAATTTCTTCGCGGATATCTTGGTTATTGGCTGCGTAGGTTTCCAGCAGCAAGTTGATATAGGTAGAATCAATATCATACATCGTACTGGCATTTTCCCCATAAAACTCAATTCCTGAAAAATCCGTTTCATCGTCCGTTGGTTCAACAGGTGGCGTGTCGTCGATTAAAGAACCTTTCACCGTGTTGTATGCACCAATGTATTCCTCTAAGACTTTCACCTGTTCTTGGAGCGCAACTGATTTCTCCATATCGTCGTTGTAATCGTCATAGGTTACTAAGGCTTCATAGGCTTTGTTCAATTCTTGGAACGCTTTAATAAACTCGATACGTTCTTTAATCGGTGAATGCTCATCAATGGCTGCCTGATTGGCTACTCGTGTGGTGAGCACCTTATGCGCTTTCTTAAAGCGTTTCTTCGATTCGGTATAACTTGGGTACACCAGGTTATTTTCTTCCTGTGCCTCCGAGTATAACTTAGTAGCAGCTTTGACATTGTGCGCCATGGTCACAGGTTTTCGGAACGTCACAATCAATCCTTTTGTCTTCCCAGGATAGGTACGATTGGTCCGAGAAAAGGCTTGAATCAGGTTAGCATAGCTTAGGTTTCGGTCGACAAATAGGGTTTGAATCGTCGGAGCATCAAATCCTGTCAACAGTCGATCCACGACAATGACTAAGTCCACTTGTTTTCCAAACGTTTTAAATTCCGCACGTTTCCGAGCCAAGCGATTGTTGATATCGCCGTTGTATCGATCGATGTCCTCAATCGACCACGACGTATCGTAATACTCGTTATAATCCTTGATGACTTCTTTCATTTCATCCTGAATATTTTTGGTATCGACAACATTCTCCTGCATGGAATAGGTAATCGCAATTCGCGGAAAGTCAGCGTCTTCTATGGTTCGCCCTTTCCGAATCAGGTGTCCGGTAAACTCATTCGTTAACCATTCGGGATCTGCCGTCATCTTCTTGACGGCCTGGTAATAGCGCTTCGCCATCTCAATTGAGCTTGTGGTGAAAATGGCTGACTTTTGAGGTCGACCATTTTGAAAATCGAATTTCGTATAGGCATTGTCTGGACGGAATATTTTATGAAGAACTTTTTGAATATGATCATCGCTTTCAAAAAAGGAAGATTCAATATAGTCCTCTTTTTCCAAACCATCCATTTCATCGATCTTATCATTCAGTTCATTATCACTGAGTTCCGCAAATTTCTCTTTAGGACGCATTTGATTAAAAATGTAATTTTTCAGTGATGTATGTTCGATCGTATCTTCATGCTCTACCTGAAACCCTAAAACAGCCCCATCGTCCAATGCATTCTTGATGGTATAGGTGTGTAAGACTTCTCCGTATTGATCATGTGTAGTACGAGCCAGACGCCCCTTCGCTTGCTTTTTATTTTCTTCAAATATTGGTGTGCCTGTAAAGCCGAACCAGGTGGAATTCGGGAAGAACTGCTTGATGGCTTCCATTCCCTCTGCACTTAATGCTCGGTGGCATTCGTCCACAACAAAGACAATGTGCTGACTCATGAGCTTTTGGAAACGCTGCGAACCTTTTTGTTCTTCTTGTTTCTCCGCATACCGTAGTGCTGCTTCTAATTTTTGCCGTGTAGTGATGATCACGGTATTGGAATTCGCACTTGATAGCAGCGTGTCACTTAACTCTTTGGAACTTCCTGTACCAATAATTAAACTGTTCGACTTCGCATTACCAGAGGAAATCCCTGTATTGAATTCGGAAGCAAATTTAGTAAATTCATTTGTCGTTTGGTTGTCCAAGTCTTTGCGGTCAATCAGCATGACCGTACGATCCACCCCCGGCTTTCGAGCAAGTAGCTTGGTAGATACAAAACTCGTTAAAGTTTTTCCGGAACCCGTAGCATGCCAAACGTAGCCTGATTTGTGTTTCATCGCAGAGGTGAACAAGGCTTCAATCGCATGAATTTGATACGAATGAAGAACCATCAGGGCTTTGTTGTCTTGATCTTCACTGACAATGGTATAGTTCGCAATCAATCGGTGTGCATCCGGAATGTTGAGAACTTGCTTCACGAACTCATAGAGGTTGTCTACTTTTCGATTATCAGTCGTGCGCCAGCTGAAGACCAATTTCTTGTGCATATCCTTTGGCATTGCATTCGCAAAATAACGCGTGGTTTGTTCATTGGAAATGACAAACAACTGTAGCGTCGCGAAGATGTTATTTCGGAACATGCCCTCTTCTGCATATTTCTTGATCTGATGATACGCTTGGAAAACTCCGTCTTTAGAGGTGGCTTGTTTCAATTCAATTTGTACAATCGGCAATCCGTTAATGAGCAACGTGACATCAAAGCGACGATCACGACCGTCCGCATCCACTTTTTGCTTCGCAATCTGATGGACCACTTCATAGGTAGAGATGCCTCCTCCAATGTCTTGATTGGAATACAATACCAGCGAGACTGAAGGAAGCGTGCTGTCCTCACGCTCTATTGTGATTCGGGCAATTCCATTCTCTCCTTTGAGCCATCGTGCTGCATCAAAAGGTGTCTTGGTTTTCAGCAGTAATTCGGTTTTGATCGTATCAAATTCTTTATCCGTCAGCGGATATTCGCCGATTTCCGACAAGTTATTCTGCGTAATCTTTGTTCGTAAATTCTTCCATAGATCTTCTTCAGATTTTAAGTCAGGTCGATAATTCCACTGGTTATGCCCTTCTCCCAAGACTTTTATCAAGCGACGTTCCACTTCAACTTCATCATTATGCAGAATCTTGGTCATGAGTCGTCCTCCTTTCTATTCGTTTAGACGAACATTTTTTGTAGGAAAGCTTTTTTGGTTTTTTTTAAGGCGTCTAATTCCTTTTCTTGAAGAGCAATTAACTCATCAAGTTGTTTAAAGAAATTACCTATTTGGATTTGCTCTTCGTAAAGTGGCACAGGTATATTAAACGCGTCTGTAAAATCTTTGATAACATGCGGTATATTTGGAGTTCTATATCTATCAAATATATTTTCTTGAGAAAAGACTAAATATTGATAAACAAACGATGGGTCTGCATCTTCTAATATGGTATATGCTTTTAATGTAGAACCTAATACGCCCTCAAAGCCATGATATACAGAACCCGCTTTAGAACCGTCCCAAAGTATTAAAATATCGTCTTCATAGACATCTTTAACCGCACCGCATAGTATTGGATCACCACCGTTTAAACGGGCTGCATCTAGATATTCAACTTCTCCCGGACCGAGAGAATCTAATTTTGCTTTACCTTTTTTTTCTCTTTCAATAAGTTCTCTTAAAGATCTTTGATTCCATTCCCCGCTAAATCCAGCAAAACGAACTTCCGGAACAGCCTCCCCTTCTTTTGGAAACATCTTTTGCAAGAATCCCCGTTTGGTTTTTTTGAGTGTCGTGAGTTCTTGCTGGTAATTCAAAATTAATTTGTCAACTTTTATTAAAAAAGATGTTATTGCTTTTTGTTCAGGTATTGAAGGAATTAGACATGAAATTTTAATAAACGACTTCCAATATAATCTTTTTCTAAAGTCTGTAACACCGTAAGAAAGATTATTAATCTGAGAAACCATCTCATCACGATGCAAACAGTAATCCATAAATGGCGGATAAATTTGATTACCTGGAGTAGCAGTAATGTATGCTGGACTTACCATTCCTGCTGATGTCACAACTCCATATGCCCCTTGCCACGCACGCATCATGTTGAGGACAAGGTCGCCAGGATATACGCGCTTGTATAAAGATTTGTCTTCACTCCTCACAACCGACTTTCCTAAGCTGGCAATATCTAATTCCCCATCTGAAATACCATTATGAATCGAAACGGAGAGCATTGGTAAAGAGTCTTGTCCTTTTTCTTTCCGCTCCGTATATAATTCTCCTAATTTATACTCTAGCCAATTTCCTTTAAATTCTGAAAAACGAACTTCTGAGCTTTTATCAATCTTCATGCTTAAACACCTCTAACGCCCCTTGCATCCATTCTGTGTCTTCTTCACTGTATTGAAGAGAAGAAATCATTTTGTATAAACTCGATTCAAGTTCAGCTTTTTCTTTTCGGACCTCTCGAATACTTACACCAATTGTAGCCATATCCACTGTCTCTTTTTCTTCAAAGGTATCTACATATCTTGAGATATTTAAATTGAAGTCGTTCTCTTTAATCTCTTCAAAACTAGCCATATGTGCATACTTATCGACGTCCTCTCGATATCTATACGTTTCAACAACCTTATCGATATTCTCTTTTGAGAGTTTGTTTTGGTTTTTACCTTTAATAAAGTCATTGCTTGCGTCAATAAAAAGGACGTCACGTGACTCGCGATTTTTCTTCAAGATAATGACCGTCGTCGGAATTGATGTTCCAAAGAACAAATTGCTTGGCATGCCGATTACCGCATCAATGCTGCCGTCTTCCAACAACTTCTTCCGAATTACGCCTTCGGCAGCTCCACGGAACAGTACCCCATGTGGCAACACGATAGCCATTGTTCCGGAATCTTTCAGGTGATAAAGACCATGCAAGAGAAACGCAAAATCAGCTTTTGATTTTGGCGCCAACTTTCCGAAACGGTTAAAGCGTGAATCATCTAAGAAGGTATCGTCTGAAGACCATTTCGCTGAATAGGGTGGGTTCATCAATACTGAATCAAACGTATATGGCTCATCTGTCGGCCAATCTTTGTTCAAGGTATCGCCATTGCTTAAACGCATATCTTCTTTATCTACGCCGTGCAAGATTAAGTTCATTTTAGCGAGATTAAAAGTCGTGGTGTTGAGTTCCTGTCCGTGGTATTTCACACTTTCCGGGTGACGGATGTAGTTTCGGACATTCAACATCAACGACCCAGATCCCATGGTCGGATCGTATACGCTAAATAGCTTTTTATCCTCTTGTCCCATGGAAGTAATACGCGCCATCATGACTGATACTTCATGAGGTGTATAGAATTCTCCTGCCTTCTTGCCAGCTTCTGATGCAAATTGGCTGATTAAGAACTCATACGCGTCCCCAATCACATCGCCCCCATGCCCCAATAGGTTAATCGGATTCAATTTCTTTATCACTTCAGTGATGGTAATGTTTCGTTGCTGAGCATCTGACCCCAGTTTTTTTGAATGTAAATCCACATCATCAAATAGGCCGTTGAACTGATCGTATTTTGTCGACAATTCGATAAATGCCTTATTGAGATCGTTTAACTGGAATGTGGTTTGTTTGGCTTGATTTGTTAATACGTTAAATAGATACGCTGGTTCAATATCATAGCCCAGTGTATCGACCAAGGTTTCAATTAAATCACTTTTGATTTCTGCATCCCCTAGTAATGTTTCATATAGTTGCGATTGTTTTTCTACCGTGTCGTATTCTTCTAGCGACTCATCTGCAATCTCAACTACTTTTACGAGTAATCGATCCGACAAATATTTATAAAAAATCAAGCCTAATAAATAGTTCTTATATTCTGATGCATCCATTTTGCTGCGTAAGTTATCTGCAGCACTAAATAGTATCGTGTTCAATCCACTCATTTGTTCTATTCCTCACTTTTCTTGTAATTATTGAAGCCTCTGGTTTGTATGTAGATAACTGAAAGTCGTATTTGCACATATCTTCTTTGGCACCCTACTCCCCTCTATTCTACCAGTAGAAGGCGAGAGCGTACTCCCTCTTATAATAACAGTTCAAAACCTAATTATTGACACTTTAATTTTAGAAAGGGTTTAAAACATTCCATTTATTGTCATAACTAATGGGATTCTTATTGCAAATTGAAAAAGACGATTTGACCCTGTCCAGGGATAAATCGTCTTTTGGAATTTAATATGTACGAACAGGAACAATTAGCTGCAAAATTGAATCATCATGAACGGAATTTAGGATGAATGGACGCATTTCACCTGTAATAGCCGATTTAAAATCATCAGTCAAATGGACCACAATAGATCTAAATTGTTCCACTAGCCATTAAGAATGTTGGAGCTCAATCATAATTTTCATTCCTACTATATATGTACTTTGTAACCTTTTTAAAAAATTGTAAATACGTTTAAAAAATACAATTCAATTTGAGTTTTATAGTACGCGAATTCCATAGAACAAGGTTTTTCTGTTAACTAATTTTTACTTATATATGCTCTTTAATAACAATCTTTAATGTACCTTGCATGCTTAGCAATTCCTCATACTACTGTTAATTATCCTTCCATGTGAATAGGAAACGTAAGCGTCGAAAAGTAATAAAGACGTATTGAAAAAAGGCGGTAAATCATTAATTATTTCCCCCCTTCTTCCTTTCTAAGTATTCTTCTAATTTAGTTTTTATTTCGATAAAATGACGTGGATGTACTCCACCCTTTTTTTGTACTTTCCAAATTCCAAACGGTTCATCTTCTTCTAACAACTTATCTAAAATTTTTATACATCTCCTATACTGAAAATCTTGAACAGACTCGGTTATTTCATTTAATAATTGATTTGTACGTGGTAGTTTTATTTCCGTATCCGATCTCACTAAGCTATTTAGAATTTCCAATCTCTTGCCAATAAATGTACGTGTAATTCTTACTGGTTTATCTAGTTCTAGTAAGTCTTTGTGAAGAACTTTTATTCTCTCGTAATAATCCTCATCCCTGGCTTTCCAATCAAACCTTTTACAAGATATTACCTTTTGTTTTTTGGGAATGTGTCCAATAAGCCATTCTCTATCATTTTTGAATAAAAAACTATAAATCTTATTAAATTTCCTTCCCAACTCTGTCCTGTAGGAGTTTGGGAATTGTTTCATATCTTCAAGGAATTTTTTACGATATTTCTTTATTAACTCCTCTTTACTCACTGATTTATTTTTATCTTTTGATTTACCGATACCTCTTAGTTGTCTACTAATAATATCTCTAGAAACTCCTAGTTGTTTTGCTACAGCATTTATACTTAGACCATTATTGTGTAACTTATGAATCTCGGCAAGCCAACTCTCGCCATAAACTTTAATATAACTTATTCGACATTTATCGTTAGCTGTTTTATCAGGTCCTTTTCGAACGTAAATCAATCCACATGAACAAGAAAATTCACCAACAGGTTGGCCAGTTCTATCACTTTTAATAACTAGTTTATTCACTACATTTCGCTCGAAGTGGTTCGCAGCTTTATTAAGGCACGGCCATGGACCTAATCCATATGGTCCTTGATCTGGTTCAATGTCTAAAAATGAATCAATGTCTAATTCTAGAAAAAATATCAGTAATAGATGTCGGAAAGGATGAACATTACTACTTTTAATGGATGTTATCATATTTAGCCAATTACTACTTTCATTTATAATTGACGATTCGTATTTCTCTAAAAAACCTTTTGGAAATTTAATAGAAAAAGCTCTGTGTAATTTCACTTTTCTTACATAATTTTCAAGTGTTATTAAATTTCTTTCTCTCAATAGAGCTCGATATTTAAGTACAATGTGTTCTCTAGAAAATTTATCAATAGGAACTTGTAACAATTGATATGCCATCTTTGCTAATTTGATTTCAACCATAGAAAATTCATTATGTTCAACTCTTTGTGGAATTGATAAATCCATTATTTTTTTATTAAACCGAATATATTCAAATGTACTAGCCGTTCTTAGATCATTAGCATATTTCTTCACTTGAGTTTCATGGTGTCCGCAATATTCTATTCCTTGCAATTGATGTTCACGATGAATATAAGGCTCCCCATATTTTTCGATATCTTCATTTGCACACAATGAGCAATAATAGAGACCGTCTTTTCTGCAAATTCCACCTGAAGCCATTCCAAGGCTCCAATATAGCCCATTACCTTTACCATTAACTTTAGATATTGCTTCTTGTTGACGCTGAACCGAAATAAATGGTGCATAATACGGGTAAATTGTATGATTATTAAGCAAGCTCTCGACAGAATAATTTCTCCCTATTTGTTCAGCTAATATGGTAAACCTACTACCAAACAAAACACTCGCACCAACATTTCGACTTCTAAATAATTCTTCTAAGGTATCCTTTAAATTAATGTTACCACTATAGAAATGATAACGAGCTATTGATGAATAAACCAATTCATCTTTATATGGATCAGTGAAAAATGTAAGAATCTCAATCTCCCCCAAATAACTTTATTTGGTATAAATCATTTCCATTCATTCCTCTATAACAGATATTTTTCTAACATTTTTTCTGAATATATCTTTCTAACTCTCCTTTTATTTCAATAAAAGACGAATATCTCAATCCCCCAGCTCTTTGTACTTGCCAAAGTAATACTGATTCATTTTGTTCAAACATCTTATCAATTATCTTGTAACAACGACGAATTCGAAAGCCTTGTACAGATTCAACAACGCTCTGAAGTAATTTATCTGTACGGGGTAGTTTGTCTAAATTACGTTCTAAATCGGCGAGTATACCCAGTCTTTTTCCGATGATTGTTTTTGTAATCCGGATTGGCTTCTTGGATTGAACTAATTCCTGATATAGTTGATCAATTTTGTTGTGATATTCTTTATCACGCTTTTCCCAATCAACTATTCTCCTTGTTTCATTTTGCTTTTTCTTTACCGGTAGATGTTCAAATAGCCACCTCTTATCGTTTCTATATAAATAGATATACTGCTTTGGGAACTGCCCGCGTATTTGTGTTCGATTTAAATCCTCATGTTTCTTTATACCTTCCACTATCTCTATTCGGTATAGATCACACAAGGCTAAATTATTGGATTTTTCTTTAACTGATATTTCATTAAATTCCTCTAAATACTTTTTCACAGTCTTAGAATCAACATCAAGTTCTCTCGCAATTGATCGAATACTTAAGCCTTGCTTTGATAATTCTTGCAGCTTCTTTTGCCACACATGTCCAAATACTTTCACACGACCTATAAGAAATTGATCTTCTTCTGTTCTATCTGGACCTTTTCTTGCATAAACAAAACCACAGGAGCAGGCGAATGTTCCAATAGGATTTTTCGTTTTGAAGTCTCTTGTTACTTCGACTCTCACAACAGTAAGCTGATTGTGATGTAATGCTGCCTTATTTAAACACGGCCATGGACCTTTACCAAATGCACCTAAATCTTTATCTGTCTTTATAAAACTTTGTATATCAACTTCTAAAAAGTATAGAATAATTAAGTGACGGAACGGATGTACATGACGCTTTACATTACGAGTAAGCACCTTCAACCAATTGTATTCATCCTTTTCATCAATCTCTGATTCAAACTCCACTAAAAACCCTTTAGGTAGTTTCACTTGAAAGATTTCATGTAAATTGCTCTGTCGTACACGATTCGATGCAGTGACTAAATTTCGTTCTCGTAGAACTGCTCTATATTTTAAAGCCATATCTTCTCGAGATAATCCATTAAGTGGTAATTGTAAAAGCTGATATGCCATTTTTGCTAATGTTATTTGAATCTTTGCAGATTCATCGACTTCATGTAACGGCAACAGAACCATGTTCTTTATTTCAAAACGAATAAATTCTATTCTGCTTTTCATATTGAAATCAACAGGATACTTTCTTAACTTAATTTCATGGTGGCTACAGTAATCGATACCTTGAAGTTGATGCTCTCGATGAATATACGGCTCTCCATATTGATCAACATCTTTCGTCGCACATATATTACAATAATAGAGTCCATCCTTTTTACAGATACTCCCCGCAACTAGTCCTAGTCTTGTATATAGTCCTTGACCATTACCTTTAATATCTTTCATGATTTCTTGCTGTCGCTGCTTTGAAAGAAACAATGCGTAGTATGGATAAATCGTATGTTCTGCTATTAGACTTTCAACAGAATAATTAGAACCAAGTTGCTGGGCTAACGCAGTAAATTGACTTCCTATTTCCACGCTCGGAATCACTGATCGACTTAGAAACACTTCTTCTAAGGTATCTTTGAAATCAATATTCCCACTATAAAAGTGATAACGTGCAATCGCAGAATAAATCAGTTCATCCGGATATGGGTTTGTGAAAAATGGTAGTATCTTAATTACCTCCTAGTTAAATTTGCATTGTTTTTATAATGTCGATTTAACTAGGGGTTTAATCAGTTCACAAAAAAATTTTATTAATTTAGTTTATTATCTATAGAACTCATGTAATGGATTTTTAATATATCCACTACTTTGCAAGGCTTCATATGGGTGATTCTTTTTTTCTAATGCTTTTGTTCTTAGTGCTAATAATGGTAATAATTGCAACTTTTTCACTCTAGGTTCTTTCTTTGTTTTCTTATGCTGGTTTAGTTTAATAGCCTGTTGAATTGCATCAGTTTTTAGTAAATTAAAATCTACATCAATCGGGTTATTCTCAACAATTTTTGTTACGAGATTTTTAATATCATTTACATTCATACTATCGAAAATTCCTAATGCCGAGATTTCCACAGCAAGATTTTCAATTAGGTCTTTTCGTTTATAATCTAGTGTATTTTTGCGTTCAGTAAATCCTTTGCGAATTTTCCCTTCGAGTTCTGTATCACGCTTATGATTGATCATCAGTTCATCTAAATTAATCATGATATCCTCGTATTTCATCATGTCCTTTAAATTATTGGTACGAATTGCTTTCATCATTGGTTGGATAATTTGCATATCTAATTTAGATGTCTTTTTAAGCACTTTTGAATCAATAATTTCACTAACATTATCTTCATCAAACATAGCCCGTTCCTGTGCTAAAATAAATAGGCATACAGCAACAGAAGTAATTCCTTGGCATTCATCATAAAATGTCTTTTTTACCTCATCCGTGATTTCTGAATGTGTTTTCAAACATTCTAGCTTCCACAATGTTTCCAAGAAAAACTCCCATTCTTCACTATCCTCAGCCATCCGATCCCAAATAATGGAACCTTCACTCGCTGCACGACGGGCTTGACGGAAGTTACCCTTAAACAATTTTTGTGCTTTTGATGTACCAATTAACACCGTTGGAATCCCTACCGTATTTGATAGTGTAACAATAAAGTTTAACATTTCTTCTTGGTCATTTTTTGAATGCAAAAGGTGCTGAATTTCATCTATCACTAACACACCAATCCCATACATACTTGCTAATGATGTCATGTGAAGAAGCATAGTTGACGTAACACGACTCAAATAGCCATATTTCTCTAAATAACGTGTTCCCAGTAAGTCGTCAATCGCCTTAAAAAAGCTTTTGCACAATGTTGAAAGACTACCATCATATGGACAATCTATTTTAAGCCACACAATTTGCGTACGATTTAAAGGTTGTTCTTCATACGTTTCATGCTTAATTACTTGAGGATACATAAGTAACAATCTTTCAATTGCTGTTGTTTTACCGATACCTGAGATACCAATAATCGATAAGCTATCTGCGGTAGAACGAATATAATTTAATCTTTCATCAATATACTTATAAGCTTCTTCTTCATCCTCACGCAATCGATGTAACACTCTAATGCGTTCTAAGAAGCTTTTATCTAAAGGATTTCTTGCTAAGTAACCTCTTCTAATTAAAGTTGATAGTCGACGCTCTACTTCAAAATGAATCTCTAAAGGCTGAATGAAATTCTTTACTCGCTTTAATACATGATAGCGAATATTCCTTTCACTCTGTTTATCTTGCAACGTAATACGTGGCGTTAACATAAATCGTTCGAGCACATCGTCTTCATCGAAAAGCGGTGGAAGAGCTTCGATGAAGGGATTATTGTTATACTCTGATAAAGCTTGTTTTTTATAATTTGCTTCCTCAATATCCCCTTTAAGGACAAAGTTAGTTACCTTTCCCAAATTCCTCATCTCGCTTCTTCTTAATTTTTTCCATTAGACGTGAGCTCGACTTCTTTGGTAACGCTTCACTATTCGCGGGTATTGATGTGAATTCGACTATTTGAGCCGGTTGCTCATTTTTTTTATCTACAAAATTAAAATTCTCAAGATTTCTGTTCATAATTTTTTCTGCCTGTCGATTAACACGAATATCTTTAATTTTTTCTGATCTACTTACGTTAGTGGGTACAGTACTTTTCTTTTCAGCTACTGCTTCATTAATAATAGATTCAATTTTTGCATCTACATTAATTGTGTCTTCAATCTGCTTAATGCTTTCCACTTTTTTTAACTCTTCACGTAATTCTTGAAAAAATTCAATTTCTTCCAAATAAGTGCCCTTAAATTGATCATTCGTATCTAATAAATAGCATGTATCAAAATTGTATCCATCTGCGTGGGGAATATATAATTGATTCATATTCCTTGGATCATAGACGATTTCGATACTTTTTCCCCTGTATTTTAGGTACCATTGTTCATTCAAAGCTTTTTCAGAACCATAAGAAAGACCCTTGAATCTTATGCCTGCTCGAGTGATTTTGGCATTTCCCTTAGGTAATAAATTCAACCTAAATACATTCTGGTCAGTGACAGTTTGAAGTCTACCTTTTTTATTTTCAATACCCCAATACCACAAATTGCTAGGTGTAGCTGTTAATCTATCCACCATCATTTCTTTTTCTAATGGATACTTTTCAACAATTTTCTTGTTATGGTGTAACACCAGGTGAATAATAATTTTTGTGAACTCAGTTAAGTTTAAACTTGCATCTAGACGATAATCACGGTCTCCTCGTTCACGATATTCTTTTTGTATTGCTCCGGGAGCCTTACGTTTTATCTTGCCATTCATTGTACGGAAATATCGTTCTATAACCCCTTTTAGATCACCACGATAAGGAGTTGTATTTTCAATTTTAATATTTAAGTTATTTATAAGATTCTCCACCGAATACCCTTCAAATTCACCACGATCAGCTATAATAATCTCTGGTAGATGATGAGCCGGCCATTGTGATTCTTCGATTGGTATATCGTAACGAGTACAAAACTCAACTTTATTCATTACCATGTTATCTAACGCCATCATTGCTCCAAGCCAAGACGGTCCTTCTAGCCCAACATATATCCCTGTAATCATGCGGGAATATACATCAATCACCCCATAAACGATGGGACGTCCAATAATTAAAGAACGGTCAAATGAACTAACTAAATACACATCTGCAATCGTTGCATCAATTTGAAAGCGTGTTCCGGGACCATCGGTTTCGAGTGTTGAGTTACATAAAATTGGACGGTCGTTTAATTCAAACTCTTTCGAACTATGCCTTAACTGGATATCAAGTTTAGGGTCTTCAAATTTTTTAAACCAATAGTAAAACTGATAATAAGTAGGTATTTTTGAAGCATCCCAAACCTTGTACTTTAAGATACTACCCTCATAATAACTATCCGAATAAAAATCCCTTAATAAATAGTTATAGGTATCCGTAAGGGATAGTTGTTCTTTATTTCGATAGTACTTCTTAATGACATGGTTAAACTGTTTTTTTATATCTTCAGTTATATTAATACCGTTTTGTAACGATGTATATTTTCTCGGTCGACCTACTTTAGATGCCGTTGTTAGCCTCTTTTCTTTCCCCTTTCCACCGGAATACATATAGTCAGGTAATAAAGCATTTTTATTTAATCCACGTTGCCAGAAGCGAGTGAAGACGCGTTTAATCTTTAATTTGCTAGTGTTAAATTGAAACTCTAGCTTATCAAAAGCTTTTTCTCTAGTCCTTTTATTTAACAAATCTGCTTTGAATTTATCCCAGCCTTCAGATAAAATTTCCCAATCTACATTCCGTTTTTGAATTTGCTTTTCTGTTAAACCTCCTTCTGTGTAACTTTTTGCAAATGGATCTGATATGGGTAATAAGATTCCACCTTCTATTTCTGATTCTAAATCCATAGTAGCAACTCTTTTTGGCATTGACGTATCACTATGAAGTTCTACATAATATGCAACATCACTGTCTATCTCAATTACGCGGATACGATTTTTTTCTTCTTTATCGGTGTACTGATATACTTGATTGTTAAAAATCATATTGCTTTCACCTTCTCAGAAAAATCTGTCCGAACTGCTTTAATGCTTAGAATTTTAGTCACATCTAGCTTTTCACTTAAGTCAATTTCAATTACTTTAGTCATTACAAGATATTTAAAAATGGATAGACCGCATCCAACTACCATTCCAAAATATTTTTCCACCTCTTTTGCAATTTGCTTAACAGTCTTTTCCTCAGCTAATAGCACTTGAAGAAAATAAATACTCATATCTTCAATATCGTATGTGCTACATTCCTCAAAGCCCTCCAACATCGATAAGTCCGCATACCTATGTACAAAAGCTATATTATGAGCCATTGTTTTAGGCACCTCTAATTCTGTTACAATTCCCCAGTCAACACTTTGTCTTTCCCAATAAACACGTTCAATTTCAAACTTTTCGAGTATACGTTCATTCATTAAGTCATTCTTATATTTTAAAGTGCGAGCTACATGTTTATGCTGTCCATCGTTTATGGTCGTTATAAGAAAATCCGTAGTTATTTCAATAAGCTCATTGGTTATAGGATTAGTAGGATGCTTTAAGCCTAATTCATCTGCGATACTAAGTGTTTCTCCAAGAGGAAGTAAAGGATACTGTTCGCGAATATCAACTACTCCATCTGAATATTCCAATAAGTAAAAGTAGTTTCTTTCCAAATCTGAGAGGAACTCGAATTGTCTCGGTATCTTATAACCTTTTAAACGCGTTGAGCGTCCAAGTGAGGCTAGATCTTGTATAACTATCCAAGGCTTATAATCCGTACCTGATCCTTGTCCGCGACCGTTTTTCATCTTTTTTTCAGTGGACGTTGAACGTTTACGTTTTGACATACCTCACCTCTATCCCTAAAATTAATTAATGATATTTTTTCTAAAATCTAAATCATTCTCTTTATCAGAATTATTTTAGCTCCTTCTTTAAAGTTTCCTACAACCAATCACGACTTCAATCCCTTATTTATTTGATTTTTTTGTACTTGTTTTATCCTCATATCTCCTTATATTCCACACCTCGAATCCTGATTATTCCGAATATACAAAACAAAAAATACCAATCAACTTAAAGCTTAAAAAAGGGTAAATTAAATAAACATTAGTATTTCACTAATGTTTATTTAATTTATAACACCCTTTCCCAAAGCTTTTTGTTAATTGGTATTTCAAAGATAAACTATTCACCATAACAATGTTGTTTTACCCGGAAAAGTAAAACAACATTCTTTTAATTATTTTCCAACAAAACAATTCTTTATACTTTAAACTAATTTAGTTACCAACATTAATGTTGGTGGAAACTCCTTCGGATATAGGTACACGAAGATATTATTTTTTATCAAAATTTATTATAAACGATCAATCTTTATTATAAATAATCAAACTTTGTTATAAATGAACAATCTTTTTTACAAAGCTACAGTTCGGCTTTTCACTTTCTAGTGTCTATTCAACCGTAACAGACTTCGCCAAGTTACGAGGTTTATCCACGTCACAGTCACGGTGAAGTGCTGCGTAGTAGCTGATCAGTTGTAAAGGAATTACCGAAACAAGTGGAGTCAACAATGGGTGCACTTTTGGCAGTACCAATGTGTCGCCTTCTTCTTCCATGCCTTCCATCGCAATGATACATGGGTTTGCGCCACGTGCTACGACTTCTTTAACGTTTCCACGGATGTTCAAGCTTACTGCTTTTTGTGTCGCCAATGCGAATATCGGAGTACCATCTTCAATTAGAGCGATCGTTCCGTGTTTCAATTCGCCACCTGCAAAGCCTTCAGCTTGGATGTATGAAATCTCTTTTAGTTTTAATGCGCCTTCCATGCTGACACAGAAGTCCAAGTTTCGGCCGATGAAGAATGCGTTACGAGTAGTTGATAGGAAGTCACGAGCGATTTGCTCCATTTCTTCTTTTGAATCAACCATCGCTTGAACGGCATTAGCTACGATACCAAGTTCTTTAACGAAATCGAAATCTACTGTACGTCCCGCTTTTTTAGCCGCTACTGCTGCAGTAAGAGCAAGTACAGCGATTTGTGCTGTGTAAGCCTTCGTTGACGCTACAGCGATTTCAGGACCTGCATGCAATAACAATGTGTGATCTGCTTCACGTGAAAGTGTAGAACCTTGTACGTTTGTTACTGTTAACGTTGGGTGGCCCAATTCTTTGATTTTCACCAATACTTGACGGCTATCCGCAGTTTCACCAGATTGAGTGATGAACATGAACAATGGTTTTTCAGATAGCAACGGCATGTTATAGCCGAATTCACTTGAAATGTGAACTTCTACTGGAATACCCGCAATTTTCTCGAAGTATTCTTTTCCTACTAAACCAGCATGATAGCTAGTTCCTGCTGCAATAATATACATACGATCCGCTTCATTTAAAGCAGTCAAGATTGCTTCATCAATTTCAAGCTCGCCTTGTTCGTTCTGGTAAGCTTGGATGATTTTACGCATAACAGCCGGTTGCTCGTCAATTTCTTTCAGCATGTAATGTGGGTATGTGCCTTTTTCGATATCGCTCATATCCAGTTCAGCTGTATAAGCTTGACGCTCTACTACCGAGCCATCTAATTTTTGAATTTCAACAGACTCTTTTTTCACAATAACCATTTCTTGATCATGAAGCTCTACATATTGGTCTGTTACTTGTAACATCGCCATTGCGTCAGACGCTACAACGTTGAAGTCGTCACCAAGACCAACTAATAATGGGCTCTTGTTTTTCGCAACATAAATTGTTTGTGCTTCTTCTGAATCCAATAGCGCGATTGCGTATGATCCGTGCAACAAGCCAAGTGTATGGCGGAATGCTTCACCAGTAGTCATGCCGTCTTTAGAGAATTTCTCAATTAACTGAACAATGACTTCTGTATCCGTGTCGGACTTCATTTCCATGCCAGGTAAATATTCTTTTTGAAGCAAATGATAGTTCTCGATAACTCCGTTATGAACCAGCGTATAGCGACCTGATTCACTTTGGTGTGGATGGGCATTCAATTGGTTAGGAACTCCGTGAGTCGCCCAACGCGTGTGGCCGATACCAGTTTTTGCATGCACATCATTTTCTACTGCTTGACGTAAGTCTGCAATGCGTCCTTTTTCTTTGAATACAGTTACACCATCTTCATTGCGAACGGCAATACCAGCTGAATCGTAACCGCGGTATTCCAATTTTTCCAACCCTTTTAATAAAATTTCTTTTGAATCTAACTCTCCGATGTATCCTACAATTCCGCACATAATTTAAAATCCTCCAATAATTTAATCATAATAAAATAAGCGTTCTGCTAAGCGTGCAGACGCTGTTCGTGTGCCCTCTTCTTCCTTTAATCGCAAAATCACTTCTGCGGTTTAAGAATCAGAATTACGACCGGGCATCGCGGCCGGGAGGTATCCGCCGAATCTTCGATACTCCTCCTCCTCGTCTGCTGAAGATCCATTTCCGTCCGATTTCTTCAGCTCAGGCGCTATCATTGTTTTCCGATTTTTTTGACGTGCGTAAATTCACTCCTTTTGCACGGTAACGTTAAAGTAGTCAGTTGTCAATGACTTACAATTCACGTCAGCACACCTATCATACTGAATTCACATACATACGTCAATACAGTACATACCCTCAATATATTCCAAAGAAACATGAAAGTCTAAGAAAACAGCCTTTTAAAATTTACCATCCGTTTTTCCTAGTTTAATTAAACATTTTATATATTCTCAATGACCATTTTTCACCAAGTATCTTGTTATAAGATGGCCTTTCAATCATTCTTAAATAACAATTCTCCCCATTTTTCCGGGACACGAGCAGTTCGAGGAAGCAAGTAAATGAACACCGGAGTGCACTAAAAGTGCATGAGGATGTGAGTGAGCGCAGCTGACAAAGAAATGCGACGTGTAACACACCATTTTCCCGAGACACGAGCAGGTCGAGGAAGCAAGCGAGCGAACACCAGAGTGTACATAAGTACATGAGGATGTGAGTGAGCGCAGCTGACAAAGAAATGCGAGTGTAACACACCATTTTTCCGAGACACGAGCTGGTCGCGGAAGCAAGCGAGCGAACACCGGAGTGTACATAAGTACATGAGGATGTGAATGAGCACAGCTGACAAAGAGATGCGACGTGTAACACACCATTTTTCCGAGACACGAGCAGGTCGCGGAAGCAAGCGAGTGAACACCGGAGTGTACATAAGTACATGAGGATGTGAGTGAGCGCAGCTGACAAAGAGATGCGACGTGTATCGGGAAAATGGAAAAGAGCCGCATCTCTGCGACTCCTACAAACCCGTTATAGCCCCAAATACCAATGCCAACGCAATGACAAAAGCGGGGTGTAACTTCACTTTTTCCAACAGTACGAAACTTGCCGCCATCAAAAACAAAGTATAACCGGGACCAACACCTTCAACTGATTCCTGCGCAAACTGGATGGTCATGAAACCTAGCAACACAGCGATGACTGGTCGAATAATCTTCGTTAAGTTTTTCACTTCCGGTTCGTCTTTGTACTTAAGCAGGAGGGCCATCATACCAATCATCAGGAGTAAAGACGGTGCGACGCTCGCGAACATCGCGACGATAGATCCGAGTACTCCCGCTTCCGTGTACCCAATATACCCCGCCATTTTCGTAGCAATTGGACCAGGCAAGGAATTGCCAATCGCGACCACTTCACTAAATTCCTGCGTGGTTAACCATTCATAATTCCCTACCACTTCATGCTCTACTAATGGAATCGAAGCTGGTCCTCCACCATAACCGAGGATACCAGGAATGAAAAATGCTAAAAACAAGTGCCAATAAATCATGCTTTTTTCCTCCTTTTCAGGAGCGGTGAAAAGACGATAAGGATACAAACCAAAATGACAATAGCCGGATGGATTTGCAAACCTTCTATTAGAATGCCGGATAACCCGATCAATAATATGGCGCGCATCCAACCGAGAGTTTCTCCTGATTTCTTAACAAAATCCCAAGTCAATACGGCAAGCATGACCGCAACAACCGGTACGACGGACGCTGACATATGTTGAACCCAGGGAATATCTTTATATGTTTGCAATAATCCTAAAAAGACAATCATCAATACAACTGTTGGTATGACAGATACCGCAAGGGCAATCAAGCATCCCCAGACACCCGCTATCCGGTAGCCAATATATCCAGCGATTTTAGTCGCAATGGGACCTGGCAACGTGTTGGCAAGAGCCAAAGTGTCGCCGAACTCGTCATCCGTCATCCATTCATATTTTTTCACGACTTCCTGATGGACCAATGGAATAGAGGAAGGACCCCCTCCAAATCCAAGCATTCCGGTGCGAAAGAAAGCCAGTGCGATATTGCGGTAAAGAACACGACGTGGACGTCCCGTAGCGTTTTTCACCCCAGCACGTTCTACCAAGCCGCGATGGCTCCGTCTGTTCGGGATTCTGTGCCACCTTGAAGCACACCCGTTTCAGGGTTTCGCCAGATGATTTGCCCACGTCCAAAACTGCCGCCATCGGATGTTACGTGAATGTCATGTCCTTTTCTAACCAAACTCTGAACCAAGTAGTTCGGAAACTCCGGTTCTACGTGGACAGTCTTCCCTTTCATCCACTGCCAGCGTGGCATATCCAACGTTGCTTGCGGATTTAATAGGAAGTCAACTGTATTTGTGACCACTTGGAAATGACCTTGGGGTTGCATGTATCCACCCATCACACCAAACGGGCCGACAGCCTGACCATCTTTCGTCAGGAAGCCAGGAATAATCGTATGGTACGTTCGCTTGCCTGGCTTCAGCACGTTCGGATGTGTTTCATCCAGTGAAAAATCATGCCCTCGGTTTTGTAAACCAATGCCTGTGCCTGGAATCACGATACCCGAGCCGAAGCCCATATAGTTACTTTGAATGTAAGAAATCATGTTTCCTTCGTCATCTGCAGCGGCTAAATAAACCGTTCCGCCTTTTGGCAATTCATACGGTTCAGGGTTCGTAGCAGTACCTCCAATGACACCAGCACGTTTTGCAGCGTATTCATCTGACAGCAGATGTTCGACACTTACAGACATTGATTCAGGTTCTGTAATGAATGCCTGGCCATCTGTAAATGCCAGCTTCATCGCTTCGATTTGTCGGTGGAACGTGTCCGCATCCTGCCAAGTAGGTGAATCTACTTGCTTGAATACGTTCAACGCCATCAACGCAACCATTCCTTGCCCGTTCGGTGGAATTTCCCACACATCGTAACCGCGGTAGTTGGCTGAAACAGGCTCCACCCATTGTGGTTTATATGTAGATAAATCTTCTTTCGTTAAATATCCATCATGCTTTTTGAAGAAGGCATCGATTTTGTCGGCAATTTCACCTTCGTAGAAATCACGCGCATTCGTTTCACCAATTGCACGCAACGTTTTTGCATGGCCTGGTGAAGACCAGACTTCCCCGATTTCAGGCGCACGACCGTCCGGTGCAAACGTTTCGAACCACCCAGCAAATTCTTCGGCCGTGAACGTTTCTTTGTACTTCTTATAGGCAGCTTTCCAATACTTGCCGAGAATCGGTGACAATGGATAGCCTTCTTCTGCGTATCGAATCGCCGGAACGAGCACGTCCTTTAATGGAAGTTTCCCGAATTTCGCGGACAGTTCAGCCCACGCAGCTGGAACCCCGGGAACCGTCACAGGAATGACACCGAAGACCGGCATTTTTTCATGCCCTTTCTCGCGGATGGCTTCAGCAGAAATCGATTGCGGTGCAGGACCGGAGGCATTCAGACCATGCAACTTGTCCTTTGACCATACGAGGGCAAATGCATCGCCACCGATACCGTTTGAAGTGGGCTCTACTACAGTTAATGCGGCAGCTGTTGCAATGGCAGCATCAATTGCATTTCCGCCTTTCTGCAATATTTCAAGACCAGCCTGTGCTGCAAGTGGCTGTGAAGTGGCGACCATGCCTTTTTTCGCGAATACCGTATGTCGCTTCGCAGCAAATGGGTGGTTTAAGTAATCCATGATGTTCCCCCTTAAGTTCGGTCAGTTCAATGTTTAAATTTTTGTTCCTGAAAAATGACAAGCAGCAAAATGAGCTGGTTCTACTTCTTGCCAAGCCGGTTTGTCGACTTTGCATACTTCCTGCGCAATCGGACAACGTGTGTGAAATGGACATCCACTAGGAGGGTTTGCCGGATTTGGCAAATCGCCCTGCAAACGAATCCGTTTAGTATTTTTTTGAACAGATGGCCTCGGAATAGCGGATAGCAGAGCCTGCGTGTACGGGTGCAATGGATTAGCAAACAAATCTTTTACCGTGCCGAGCTCCACCGTGTTGCCCAGATACATAACCAAGACCCGATCACAGAAATAACGGACAACGCCCAGGTCATGAGAAATAAATAAGTACGACAGCTGGTATTTTTCTTGTAGCGACTTCAATAATTTTAACACTTGTGCCTGGACTGAAACATCCAAAGCCGAAACCGCTTCATCACAAATGACAAAAGAAGGATTCAAGGCAATCGCACGCGCAATGCCGATTCGTTGCCGTTGTCCGCCACTGAATTCATGCGGATACCGTTCAAAATGTTCTTCTTTCAATCCGACTTCTTGTAGTAAATCCAATACACTCGCTCGTTTTTCTTTTGCAGACATGTTTGTATGCATTGTAAATACTTCTTCCAATGCATGACCGATACGTTGGCGTGGATTTAGGGACGCATATGGATCTTGGAAAATCATCTGCATTTCTTTGACGAATTTCAATTTTTCTTTACGTTTTAAATCTTGTATTTCTTCGTCACGAAAATGGATTTTTCCTTCCGTCAATTCTTCCAGTCCTAAAATGGCTCTACCCAGAGTTGATTTTCCACAGCCCGATTCGCCAACCACTCCCAGACTTTCCCCTTCAAACAATTGAAGTGACACATCTTCTACAGCTTTCACGTGGCCTTGAACGCGTTTCAAAATACCGCCTTTAATAGGAAAATACTTTTTCACGCCTCTTAACTCAAGGAGAATTTTCGGATCAGATTTGGGCGACAAGGTGACCATGCTTAACCTCCTCCACTTCTTCGTGCAACCAACAACTGACGACATGTCCTTCATCCGTTTTAAATTCAGGTGGTGTCAGTTCCCGGCATTTATCAGTCGCAAATTTACATCGCGGATGGAAACGACATCCTTGGATGTGTTCCTGTAAACTCGGAAGGGACCCAGGAATCGGTTCCAACTCAAAATCAGGATCATCAATGTTCGGAACTGAATTCAGCAAGCCAATTGTATACGGATGTTTTGGATGATCAAATATTTCAGTGACCGTGCCTTCCTCCACTTTTTTACCTGCATACATGACCATCACACGGTCAGCAACTTCAGCGACAACGCCCATATCATGGGTAATCATCATAACGCCCATATTCAATTTTTCTTTAAGGTCATTAATTAAATCCAAAATTTGAGCCTGAATGGTGACGTCCAATGCAGTAGTTGGTTCATCTGCAATGAGCAGGCCAGGATGGCAGGCGAGGGCAATGGCAATCATGACTCGTTGTCTCATCCCCCCACTCAGTTCATGTGGGTATTGATTCATACGTTTCTCCGGATAGGGAATGCTGACTTGCTTCAATAACTCTATGCCTTGTTTCGTCGCTTCACTTTTGCTGACTTTATGATGCAAAATGAGTGGTTCACGCAATTGGTACCCCACCGTCAATACTGGATTCAATGCGGTCATCGGTTCTTGGAAAATCATTGAAATTTTCGTGCCACGCATTTTTCTCATTTCTTCGTATGGTAGATTATGAATCGGCTTTCCTTCGTACTTCACTTCTCCGCCTGCGATCTTTCCATTACTCGGAAGCAGTCCAATGACAGATAGGGACGTAATACTTTTCCCGCAGCCTGATTCACCAACGATACAAAGCGTCTCCCCTTTCGCAATGGAAAAGGAGACATCCCGCACAGCTTGGACGTTGCCGTCCGCTGTGCGAAATTCGGTTACCAAGTGATTCACTTCGAGTAATGTCTCCATATCATTTCCCCCTACTTTCTTGAAACTTTTTTCAAGGACCACTTACCATTTGGATCAATTTCAAGACCAGAATAATTTTTATCCAGCGCTGCCGTAACAATCCCGTGATACATTGGGATGACAACATTTTCATCAATCATTAAATGATTGGCTTCATCTAGAATTTGCAAACGCTCATCCTGGTCAATCGTTGTACGAGATTGAACAACCAGTTCGTCAAATTCCGGATTGCTGTATTGAGAACGGTTAGATGAACCAACGTTATCACTATGGAAGTTCGGATATAATAATTCAGAACCATCTCCCGTTACATTTGACCAACTCAAGAAAGTAAGGTCATAGTCTCCCGCGCGAGCTGTATCCAAGAATGTTGCCCATTCCATCGATTCAATCTCTACTTTGAATCCTGCTTCAGTTAATTGAGCTTGTACGATTTCAGCCATTAAGATGAAATTGTCGCGATTAGCAGTTAATAATTTTATTGGTTTGTCCCCGTATCCATTTTTCTTAACTAAGGCTTTTGCCGCTTCAACATCATACGCTGTTCCCGCTTTGTCTGCAGATTCATCAAAGCCGAATACTTGCGGCCCGATAACACTATCACTTCTTACACCTAAACCATTCAGTTTCGAAACAAATGCATCACGGTCTACTGCTAATGCAACTGCTTTACGGAACTCAGCATCTTGGTTTCTCTCAAGTGAATGGTTGAACGTTAAGTAATAAACACTCGTACCATCTTTCTTTTCAATATTGATGTTATCCATTGATTCCAATCGCTTCACTTGCTCTGTTGGTAAATTATCGATAAATTGAACTTCCCCTGTTTGTAGCATGGAAATCGCAGTTGAAATTTCCGGAACGACTTTTAGCATTACTTTCTTTAATTCCGGTGCCCCATCCCAATATTCTTCATTTGCTTCTAATTCAACTTTATCTCCAGGTGTCCAACTAACAAACTTGAATGGACCCGTTCCAACTGGATCTTTCATTAAGTCTTGTTTCTTGTCGGCAGTCGGGCTGACAATCGCTGCATTTGTATGTGATAAAGCCGCTAAGAACGGTCCATACGGATATTTTGTTTTAATTTCAACCGTGTGTTCGTCTAATACTGTAATCGTATCAACCGGTTCCAATAATGATGCACGTGGTGCAGCAGTTGCTGGATCGCGAAGTTTATCAAATGTATATTTTACTGCTTCAGCATTAAAAGGTGTGCCATCGTGGAATTTGATGCCTTCTTTTAATTTAATGACCCATGTGTTTTCATCAGGGTTTTCATATGATTCAGCAAGCAAAGGTTCAAATTCCTGTGTATCTCCGTTACGAGTAAATAGTTGCTCATAGACATGCTCCGTGATATTCGCGGATACTGCGTCGTTCATTAAGATCGGTGATAACCCGACAGCATCTGAAGTCGATGCATATGTGAATGTTTCATTACTTGCAGTTCCACCACTTGATTTCCCATCAGAATCTTTAGGTGCTGATGCGGATTCCCCCGAGCAAGCTGCAAGTACAAGCATTACCATTAACATGATTGAGTACCATACTATTCTCTTCATTCTTTTTCCCCCTGCTCCATTATTATTGATGTCTGGCAATACACGCCAGTTCGCACCTCAGCTTTAGTCCCTCATGCGAAAACAAGCTTTCGAATCGGTTCTTCGGCGGCGAGCTAAAGTGGCGCGTTTCGCTTTTTATTGAATATCCATATTCGGATCTAACGCATCCCGCAATCCATCACCGACAACATTGAATGCAAAAACCGTCAACATGATGGCAACACCTGGGACGATCGTTAAATGAGGCGACGTCCACATATAATCTTGACCTTGTGCAATCATGGCCCCCCACTCAGGTGTGGGAGGCTGAGCGCCCAGTCCTAAATAACTGAGTGCAGCTGTGGATAATATCGCCGTAGCCATTCGCATCGTCGCGAATACAATGATCGGTGCGAATGCATTCGGTAAAATGTGACGGATCATAATTCGAAAATCAGATGCGCCCAATGACTTCATCGCCATGATGTATTCTTTCTGTTTAATGGAAAGAACCGAGCCTCGTACAATACGGGCACATGTTGGAATGGACCAAATACTGATTGCGATGGCGACATTGACCAAATTCGTGCCCAAAATTGCGATAATCAACATCGCTAGCAATATCCCTGGGAACGAGAACAATAAATCAACAATGCGCATGATGACGCCATCTAATTTTTTATAGTACCCGCCGAGCAATCCAAGCGTGCCCCCCCCAATCAGACCGAGTGATACGGCCATAATTCCTACAAGCAAGGAAATTCGTGCACCGTAGACAATTCGTGCCCACACATCCCGTCCATAGTTGTCAGTTCCTAACCAATGGCCATCTGAAAACATTGGCAATTCGCTTGCCACCAAGTTTTGTTTGATGGGATCATGGATCGCAATAAGTGGTGCAAAAACTGCCATTCCGATTTGTAAAAGGATGATGACCAATCCTGCAACTGCTAACTTATTTTTGAACAATCTTTTTAAAGTAGTCATATAAACTTTTTCTTTTTTCTTAACAACCGGCAAACGTTTCTCCGTCGTCAGGATTGCATTCGTCATATGGTATCTCCTTTCATCAGTCGTAGCTGATACGTGGATCGATAAAGGTATAAACAATATCTACGATTAAATTTACGACCACAAACAGAGTGGCCACTAACAGCACAGATCCTTGAACCATAGGGAAATCTCTCATTGCGATTGAATCAATCATTAACCTTCCTACACCATTGATGGCGAATACTTTTTCAGTAATGATTGTTCCCCCTAGCAAAAATCCAAAGTTAAGTCCGATGACTGTAATGACTGGAATCATGGCATTTTTCAGCGTGTGAATCCAAATGACGTTTCGTTCTTTCACACCTTTCGCCCTTGCTGTCCTAACGTAATCAGCTTTAATCACTTCAAGCATGGAAGACCTCGCCATTCGTGCAATCATAGCTGCGGAGCCCGTACCAAGAGTAATTGCCGGTAAAATCAATTGTTTGAAGCCGCCAACCGTGTAAAAAGGTTCGGAAAGTCCACCTACCGGAAGCCATTGCAGATTTACTGCAAACACTAAAATTAACAGTGTACCTAACCAAAAGTTCGGAATGGAAATGCCAGCAAGCGCAAACGTGGTTGACGTGACATCCAGCCATGAATTATGTTTGAGTGCTGATATCAACCCTGCAAATATCCCAATGACTACCGCAACAATCATACTGGCAATCGCAAGTTTTAGTGTATTTGGAAAACGGATTGATATAGCCTCTGAAACAGCTTGCTTTGACTGATAGGAATAACCAAAATCCCCTTGAGCTGCATGTTTTAAATACCTTCCATATTGAACAAGGAATGGATCATTTAAGCCAAGATTATCTCGGATGGCTTCCAAATCGGTTTCAGTCGCCGTAGGTCCGCCCACCATCGTGGCTGGGTCGCCAGGAGCTATGTACATGGATGAAAAGACAAGAAAGGAAATTCCTAGTAATAAAAAAACCAGTTGTATCCCTCTTCTGACAATCAAAGCTATCATTTATTCCCCCACCTTCTTACAATTGTTAATTGATTTTTTTAATTTGATTAACAATTGGTTGTTATTTGTTAAATGTGATTATAGAGCATTGAGAATTAAAAATCTACATGAATATTCAAATAAATTATAATTTTTCATTTTTTATATTCCTTTCGTTAATAAATAGTGATTATCTCCTACATAACGTAATTCGTTTTAGAAAAAATCAATCAAATTGTTAGTATCGCCTTATTAAAACGATGAAAACGTTTACAATCATTTCGTAAGTTGAAATTTCTATACAAAAAGACCCCTGACTTTTCATAAGAAATGTCAGGGGTCTTTATTTTGTTATAGTTTTAATCCGCTTCGGCTCTTGAAGCGTCTTAATAATATGTGGCTTTCCACACGCGTAATGCCTTCCAATGCGTACAATTCTTCGTTGATGAACTTTTCTAGATTGGAGAAATCATCCACCAAGACATGCATATGCAGGGTTGAAGGTCCGGTCATTTGATAACAGCTCGCAACACTAGGGTTATCAGCAAGTTTTTCAGCCACTTCCACAAGCGAAGATGGTTCACAGTCCACTTCAAAGAAGCCAGATACACTTTTACCAACTTTCTCCGAGTTGATTACCACCGTGAAACGTTCAATGACTCCCGCTTCTTGCAACTGGTGTACACGTTCGCGCACAGCAACGCGTGATAAGTTCAATTCTTTACCTATATCTACATACGATAAGCGTCCATTAGCAATCAATAATTCTAAAATACGTTTATCTGTAGCATCTAAACGCATGGGCCACCCACTTTCCACCATTGTATTGGTATTATACGAAAAGAATTAGCAGCTGGGAAGAAAAATAATTAATATTCTTACGATTTGTTTTTAAACGGGAATTTATATACACAGAACGACAGAAGACCAACTTCATAGAAGCTGGCCCTCCAAATAAATTATTCTGCTAGTCCCATTTCAGTACGCACAACTTCAGCAATGCGTTCCACATATCGTTCGCAATCTTCTTGCGTTGACGCTTCAACCATGACACGCACCAATGGTTCAGTACCGGAAGGACGTACCAACACGCGGCCATTGCCAGCCATTTCTTGCTCAACTTCCGCAATGACTGCCGCCACTTTTGCATTATCCGTTACGCCATGTTTGTCCGTGACACGTACATTCACAAGTTTTTGTGGGAAAATCGTCATTTCAGCTGCAAGTTCAGACAGCTTCTTGCCTGTAATTTTCATGATGTTCACCAATTGAAGACCCGTTAGTAAACCATCACCTGTTGTATTATAATCCAGGAACACGATGTGTCCTGATTGTTCTCCACCTAAATTGTAGCCATTGTTTTTCATTTCCTCGACAACATATCGATCACCAACCGCTGTTTGCACGCTACTCATACCATGAGATTCAAGCGCCTTATAGAAGCCCATGTTACTCATAACTGTAGAAACAACTGTATCGTGCTTCAAACGGCCTTCACTATGCAAGTGCTTCGCACAAATGTACATAATTTGATCGCCATCTACGATTTGACCTTTTTCATCCACTGCAATCAGACGATCGCCGTCTCCATCAAACGCAAGCCCTACATGAGCTCCTTTGTCAACGACAAACTTAGCCAATACTTCAGGGTGAGTAGATCCGACACCTTCGTTAATGTTCAAACCGTTCGGTGATGCACCCATCGTGGAAAGATCCGCATCCAGGTCAGCAAAAACATGAGTTGCTAAAGAAGAAGTAGAGCCATGTGCGCAGTCCAAAGCAACATGGATGCCAACAAAATCTTCATCCAACGTTTGCTTTAAGTAACTGATGTATTTTTGTCCACCTTCAAAGTAGTCCGTAACAGATCCTAAATTGCCGCCAACCGGGCGTGGCAATTCATCCACTTCTGTATCAATAAGCGCTTCGATTTCCGCTTCTTGTTCATCAGAAAGTTTGAAGCCATCAGAACCAAAGAATTTGATTCCATTATCTGCAACCGGGTTATGTGAAGCTGAAATCATGACGCCCGCTTCAGCACTCATCACACGCGTTAAGTAAGAAACACCTGGCGTACTGATGACGCCTAAACGCATAACTTCTGCACCTACAGATAAAAGACCAGCAACCAGTGCACCTTCCAGCATATGACCGGAGATACGTGTATCACGTCCAATCAAAACTTTCGGACGACTTGTAGCTTCTTTTGTTAAAACGTATCCACCGATACGACCTAATTTAAATGCTAATTCTGGTGTAAGCTCGCTATTCGCAACGCCTCGTACCCCATCAGTTCCAAAATATTTACCCATTTATCTATTCTCTCCTTCAAATCCAAACTTAAGCTCGCACGACATCCACTGTGACAGAAGGTGAAGACACCGTCCAAGTCACGTTTTCAGGACCTTCAACGGTGACAACCAAAAGATTTTCACCGTTTTCAGCTGTGCTTGCATCTACATATACTTGAAAATCCTTCGCACTCAAGGTGTCAATATATGGACTTTCTCCTCGTACAGTCAAGAGGACTTGACCACTTTCAGGTTGGCTGAATGCGTAATGATCCTTTTCATTCAACCCTTTGACTTCTACATTAACATCCGCGAATTCACGGGATTTTGTTTTAACTTCGTTATCTTCTTCAGCTGGCACTTGGCCGGACTCTTCCACCGACTCTTCTTTAGGTGCTGGTGTCACATCAACAAGTACTTCCAGTTGAGATTCAGAAAGTCTCGACACACCTTTAGGTACCGGTAATTTCAATGCGAGTTCTTTTGATTCTTCAAGCTTACTCACATCTACGTCCACCTTGATTGACTCCAATGCATCGACAACCGCTCGGTTTCCGTACACACGTACATACTCAAATGATGGCGTTAAATCATTAATTATTACGCCTTCTTTAGGTGGCCCGATTTGCCTTAAAGCAATGGGTACCTCTTTGCTATATTCTTCAATGTTAACCGTGACGTCCACTTGAGCAGGTTCAATGGTCACATTCAATTTGGATAAATCCTTATCCAATACTTTTACGCTCGCTTCTTGCGTAAATGTTTTATTGAGTCCTGGCTCTCCCCCGACAGTTGCTTTTACAAAACTGATGCTTTCAACTACACTTTTCGCTCCCGTTATCAATACACGTTCAGGGTTCGTTTTCATGCCCGTCACGATAAAGTCTTCAGCCAGCAATCGTTCGTTAAATTCAGCATCTACCCGCATTTCCCGGGTTATTTTCTCTTCAATACTCACTTCGATATAAGAAGGATCTAAGGTGACTTCAAGTTTTTCTGACACGTTCTCCACTTGGAGCATGACATTATGCTGACCCATATTCAAATTGCGTAAATCCACAAAGACGGTGAAATCTTGCAACTGTTTTGCTGATTGTACAATCGACGTAGGTCCTTCTATCGTTACATCAACTGTTTCTGGAACTCCCGTGACCACTAAGTTCTCATCATCATAATAGACTTCCACCGGCACATCGCGAATAATATCCGTCATGTTCCCGTTCGTTGATGCATTCAAGCTTTCTTCATCGGATTTAATTGTCAAGAACAAAAGCATGGCAAGAAGTAGCGCAGTGATTCTCAAAAACCAAGGGCTATTCATCATTTTATCCATTCTTTTTCCCCCTCCACGTCCATTTAGAAGTGCTAACCATTTCAGGTTCAGGTCCAAACCACACTTTACGCAAGCGTGTTTCAAATTCTTCAATGGATAGATTTCTGTGAAGGTCTCCGTTAGACGTTAAACTAACCGCTCCCGTTTCCTCAGATACAATAATGGTAATGGCATCCGTCACTTCGCTTATACCCAGTGCCGCACGATGACGTGTACCAAGCTCTTTCGAAATGAATGGACTTTCAGATAACGGCAAATAACAGGCAGCAGCCGCTATTTTATTTTTTTGCATAATAACCGCTCCATCATGAAGTGGCGTATTCGGTATGAAAATATTAATCAATAATTCCGATGTAGTTTCAGAGTTCATTTTAATACCCGTTTCAATGTACTCCGTTAACCCTGTCTCGCGTTCAATCGAAATCAACGCACCAATTCGGCGTTTTGCCATATAGCTTACAGATTTCGTCATGGCTTCAATTAATCGATTTTGCTCTTCTGCTTCTTGAAGGCTCGTGCGGGCGAATAATTTACCTCGACCTATCTGTTCGAGTGCACGTCTTAGCTCCGGTTGGAAAATAATAATAATGGCAAGAAAGCCCCAGTCAATGATTTTTTGCATCATCCAACCAAGTGTATCCAATCCAACTGTTTGCGTTAGCACCCGGACAATGATGATTACAAAGATTCCTTTTAATAATTGGACCGCTTTCGTTCCTTTTATCAAAGTGAAGATCTTATAAATGACAAACCACACGAGTAACACATCAAGTATATTAACGAGCACGTTTACCGGCGTCAAATCGGTGAATTGGTCAATAAACGGCATGTGGCATCCCCCACTTTTCATCACATATTCATATGGAATCAGTATAACATAAACATCCAGCCTTCTGCCTAATAGCGCAACGCTTCAGGCAAGATTGACACTTATAGCGCATGGATTTTGGCCTATGCGTGTTTTGGGGACTTCTATTCGCTTTTCCACAAATTCTATTCGCGTTCACATATTTCGCAGCCGGAATCACGTCCTATCTCCTACCTTTCAATAGAGACAAAGCAAAAGCCCACCCTCAATGGGTAGGCTTATTTATCTTCTTTTCCATCAACAAGCGACGTGACGTCTTTTGCGCCTGCTTTAATTTTGTACCAAAGCCAATCAAACACTTGATTGATTTCTTCTATTTCACCTGTCACATTGGCTGTTGATGCCATATACTGTCCATTGATTACCGTTACATTCCCATCTACTTCTCCATCAATTTGAAGGTCACCGTTTTTGACAACCAAGTCCCCTTTGACAATCTCTCCTGCAGGAACGATTACTTTTTCTCCTTCAACCACAAGATTTGGTTGTTTTGTAAACGAGAAATGTTGGTCATCGTTATAACTGGAGAAGAGTGAAGCACTCATCAGAATCATAAACAAGGCTGCAGCAGTCAGTAGTGGATGACTGTGGAACCAGCGTTTCATCCCAACTTTTGATGTTTCTTTTGGCAATCGTGCCGTCACGCCTTCCACAAAACCATTCGGTGCTGAAATATGTGAAGCGCTCTGAACGAACGCAGCGACTTTGCTTAACTCATGCATGTGCTGTTGACAAGACGGACAACTGGCTAAATGGGATTTGAGCTCCTGCTCATGTTCACCACTGATGTCGCCATCCAAATATTCATGCATATAGTGAACGATATGTTCTGGACATTTGTTCATCGTGAATCCCTCCTACATGTTACTCAATTGCTTTCTGAGCGCTTCGCGCCCTCTGTGGATACGGGTTTTCACAGTTCCAAGTGGCATTTCCAAAATGTCACTGATTTCCTGGAGCGGCAAATCCTCCATATATTTCAGTACAATCACTGCGCGGTACTTATCCGGCAAGCGACTGATTTCATATTGGACACGGTCTTGCATTTCCATTTTCATTACCTGATCTTCCGGCAATTCTTCTGAGGCAGCGATTTGCGAGTACATATTCAAACCTTCTGTACCTGAAACCTCTGCATCCAAGTAATAATCCGGTTTCTTCTTTCTTATACGGTCGATACACAAATTGGTTCCAATTCGGTATAACCAAGTTGAAAATTTTCGATTTGTATCAAACGTATGGATGTTAATAAAGGCACGAACAAATGCTTCCTGTGCGATATCCTCCGCTTCATGCCTGTTTCCAAGCATACGAAAACATACACGATATAATTTATCTTGGTATAGCTCGACAATCTCCGCGAATGCATTTTGATCGCCTTTTAATACTTCTTTTATTCGTTTGTTGACCAAAGCATCCATGGTGATTTCCCCTCCGCTCATGCGGCTGTCTTACTTATACGGATTAAAGTTGAGACAGGTTTCATCTTTTTTATCAATACCTTATATTATATCAGAAATATTTCAAGATACTTACAATTAATTAAAAACTTACCTATAAGTTGACGGCCATTCATGTCAATTAGTGGCATGAAATTAAATACAAAAACAGTTCAACCATTAAGCATCATATGCCAGGCTGAACCGTTCGATATTAACTTATAATAATTTTTCGCCGAATAGTGAGCCCATCAAAGCTACAGCTACATCCGCTGTTTTATTTTTCTCATCAAGAATCGGGTTTACTTCAACGAATTCAGCTGATGTGATTATGTCTGCAGAATACAGCATTTCCATCGCTAAATGACTTTCGCGGTAACTGATTCCACCCGGTACAGGAGTTCCCACACCTGGTGTATAAATCGGATCAATTCCATCTAAATCAAGTGATAAATGGACACCATCTACTTCACGATCTTTTAAATACCACATAGCTTTGTCCATAACTTCCGTCATTCCAAGCTTATCGATATCATGCATCGTGAACACTTTGATGCCTTTTTCTTTAATTAACTCACGCTCACCAGGATCAATTGAACGTGCGCCGATAATGACAACATTTTCAGGCTTGATTTTTGGTGCAAATCCACGAATATTCACCAATTGTTCATCGCCCAATCCAATACTTACTGCAAGTGGCATTCCGTGAATATTACCAGATGGAGACGTATCTCCCGTATTTAAATCTGCATGCGCATCGTACCAGATAACGCCTAGATTTTCATAACGATCGCCTAAACCAGCCAATGTGCCAATGGCAATACTATGATCTCCACCTAGAATAAGCGGGAATTGACCATTTTCCATAACATCATGGATTTTATTAGCTAAAGTTGTACTTGCATCTGTTACTTCTTTTAAGTTGCGTAAATTTGTATTCGTTGGAGCAGTTTTTTCTGCCGCTGCAATTTGGATATCGCCTTCGTCTGTTACCGTGTGACCAATCTCTTCTAAACGTTCAACAACGCCAGCGTAACGAATCGCACTCGGTCCCATATCAACCCCACGACGATTTTGCCCCAAATCCATCGGTACCCCAATTAAAGATATATTTAATTTATTCATTATTTTATACCTCCCCATTTACTTAGGTCTATTGTAAATCAAGAGGTACACTTGGCTCAACTGCACATCATTTTGAATATTTATTCATTTTTTCTTGCAACCCTTTGTTGACGCTGGCCCACTCTTTATCAATGATTGAGTAAACAACTGCATTGCGCGGTTTTCCAGTCGAGCGAATTCGTTCATTTCGTAAGATGCCTTCTTTTTGGGCTCCGAGTCGTTCAATCGCTTTTTGAGACTCCACATTTTCTTCATCTGTTTTAAATTGAACGCGAATCATGCCAAGCGTTTCAAAGGCATATGTGAGCAGCAGCCACTTAGCTGTCGTATTGATATGCGTCCGTTGAAATGGTTTGCCATAAAAAGTACCGCCTATTTCACATGTTTTATTCGCATGGTCAATGTTATATATACGTGTAGAACCATACAGTTCATCCGTTTTTGAGTTCGCTGCAACAAAAACAATTGTCGAAACAGTTAATTGCATATCTTCATAGCCGGAGCTCATCCACTTTTCAAACTCTTCCATATGTTGAAATTTATTAAGCATAAAAGTAAACGTTTCGAACGTTGTCAGTTTCCACAGTCTTTCAATATCGGATTCTTGCATCGGTCGTAACGTCACATCATCATGCATTAATAAAACGCTCATATTCCACACTCCCAACAACTTTTACACTATCATACAAAAGTTTTTCCAATATATACAGACTGCGGTCTGAAAATTGTGTTATCTTCTGCTTGTTCCATCGCATGGGTAGTCCACCCGACAATTCGAGCCACACTGAAGGTAGGTGTAAAGAGTGCCGGGTCCAAATTAATGGCCCGCATGATGGCCGCTGCATAGAACTCGACATTGGTATACAGCTTGCGGCCAGGTTTATGTTCATTTAACAGATGAATTATTTCTTTTTCAGCAAAAGTAGCAAGATCAAGCCATGCATCTTCTCCTTGAAGTGATAAACATTTTTCACGAAGCACAATCGAACGTGGATCTTCCGTTTTATAGATTCTGTGACCGAACCCCATTATGCGTTCTCCTCTAGCTAGCTTTTCTTCTATGACTGCACGCACACCTTCGGGAGACTGCATCTCATCTAATAAATCAAGCACCCCTGAAGGAGCACCTCCATGTAAAGGACCTTTCATCGTCCCAAGTGCAGATACAATTGCAGATGGAATATCAGACTCCGTTGAGATGGTGACACGTGCAGCAAACGTCGATGCATTCAAACCATGCTCCATTGTTAATAACAAATACGTCTCAAGCGCTTCCACTTGTGCAGGTGTTGGGGATATCCCTGTTAACAAGTATAAAAAGTTGGCTGTATGTCCGAGATTATCAAGTGAAGACAAAGGCTCCAATCCTTGTTGTCTTCGATAATAAAAAGCAACGATTACCGGAAGAGCAGCTGTTAAAATAACCGATTGTTCATATGTTGATTTTCCCAGGAATGACGGGGTTCCGTAAGCCGAAACAGCTACCTTCAATACATCCATCACTTGTAAATCAATGGGCAATTTCCCCATTAGGTTTAGTACATGTTCAGGAAGTACTCTTCCTTCTTTCAGTAATGAGGAAACTGGTTCCTTCTCTCCTGTCCATAAAAATGTGGACAACTGTTCAAATGTTGCATTTGGGATGATTTTATCCACAAGTTCTCCACGGTAGCGCAATTCACCTTTGTCTCCATCGACCGATGCGATTTTCGTGTGAACGGCCACCACGTCTTTCAAACCTTTTTGAAACATACTGATCGCCTCCTATAAAAGAAGTATACGTCGGCAAATTGATTATAAAAATTAAATAGTTATAATTAACTTAATTAATTTTCTTAAATAGAGGTGTTTGTTATTGAAATTCAATGGATAAAAACATTCAGTGTAGCTGCCAAGACGCTTAATTTCCGTAAAACTTCCGAGCAACTTTTAATGTCACAACCGAGTGTTTCCGTGCACATTAAATTGTTGGAAGAATTTTTAGGAATTTCTTTATTTGAACGTAACAAAAACCGGGTTACGCTATCGGATGCTGGCAAATTATTTGTGGATAAAGCAGACAAACTCCTTCAACAATATGAAGAAAGTATCCAAACCATTCATGCTTACAAACAGGGGTTTAGAAGGAATTGGACCATTGCCATTTCTCCGTTGTTGGCAGAAACCATATTACCTCATATCCTGCGTTCATTTATGCGGCAACATCCAGACTTAGAAATCACGATTCGCGTGGAAGAATCGCACCTCATCGAAGAACTTGTGGATAAAGAAGACGTGCATTTGGGGATATCCGCATTAAATTCGACTTATAAACATATTGAATCGATTCCAATTTTTGAAGAACCTCTTCTTTTCATTGCTCCTGTGGATATCTATGATGATGAAAGTGGACCTGCGTACGATGAAATGGAGTTTTTACAAACTTATACACTGTTTACCCACCATCACCCCGTGTTTTGGGATGACGTGTTGATAAAGTTAAGAAAACAAGTAACCGGCTTGCGTTCCATGAAAGTCTCTCAAGCACATATCACCAAACGTTTTATCCAGGAAGGGCTCGGTATCTCATTCCTTCCTCACTCTATTGTCAGACGTGAACTACTGGAGGGCAGATTGAAGAATGTCCATTTTGATTTATTTGAATTACCGAAAGTCACGACCTATGTTGTCGTAAAGAAACAAGGGGAATTGGAGAAAGAGTTCATTCAACTCTTGTCATCGCATTATTTTGGATAAACATGATTTCATAAAAACAAAAAAAGATGTTTGGAATATAAATATTCCAAACACCTTTTCAATTATGGAGCCTAGCGGGATCGAACCGCTGACCTCCTGCGTGCAAGGCAGGCGCTCTCCCAGCTGAGCTAAGGCCCCGAAAAAAGATTAAATAAAAAAATGAGCCATGTAGGATTCGAACCTACGACCCTCTGATTAAAAGTCAGATGCTCTACCAACTGAGCTAATGGCTCGTACAAGTGTTATGGCTGGGGTACCTGGATTCGAACCAGGGCGTGACGGAATCAAAATCCGTTGCCTTACCGCTTGGCTATACCCCATTAGTAAAATCGAAAAAATGGTGGAGGGGGGCGGATTCGAACCGCCGAACCCGAAGGAACGGATTTACAGTCCGTCGTGTTTAGCCACTTCACTACCCCTCCAAGGGTAAACATATAAAAATAATGGTGGAGGATGACGGGCTCGAACCGCCGACCCTCTGCTTGTAAGGCAGATGCTCTCCCAGCTGAGCTAATCCTCCGGTAAAAAGAATGAAAAGCGGCGTATTTCGTTGTCAACTCACGCATTCATTTCAGTCACGTACTTTTGTACGTTCCCTCATTCATTCGTTCGTTTCCTAGAACTACTTGCTTTTGATCCTTTTTACGAACTGGTTAAAGTTACGTAAAAAGAAATTCATGGTGACCCCTACGGGATTCGAACCCGTGTTACCGCCGTGAAAGGGCGGTGTCTTAACCGCTTGACCAAGGGGCCGATATGTATGATAAACGAGTACTGTATTTTTGGAAAAAAGCTTCCAACCGGGCTCGAACCGGTGACCTCTTCCTTACCATGGAAGCACTCTACCTGCTGAGCTATGGAAGCAAGAAGAAAGTAGTGGCTCCGAAGGTAGGACTCGAACCTACGACCAATCGGTTAACAGCCGATTGCTCTACCACTGAGCTACTTCGGAATAAAAGTATAAATAAAAAAGCCTAGCGACGTCCTACTCTCACAGGGGGAAACCCCCAACTACCATCGGCGCTAAAGAGCTTAACTTCCGTGTTCGGTATGGGAACGGGTGTGACCTCTTTGCCATTATCACTAGACTTTTTTTTGAGTGTTTGTTCACTCAAAACTGGATAAACGGGTCATTGAAAACCATTCAAATTCATTTTGGTTAAGTCCTCGATCGATTAGTATTCGTCAGCTGCACACGTCACCGCGCTTCCACCTCGAACCTATCTACCTCATCGTCTTTGAGGGATCTTACTTACTTGCGTAATGGGAAATCTCATCTTGAGGGGGGCTTCATGCTTAGATGCTTTCAGCACTTATCCCGGCCACACATAGCTACCCAGCGATGCTCTTGGCAGAACAACTGGTACACCAGCGGTGTGTCCATCCCGGTCCTCTCGTACTAAGGACAGCTCCTCTCAAATTTCCTACGCCCACGACGGATAGGGACCGAACTGTCTCACGACGTTCTGAACCCAGCTCGCGTACCGCTTTAATGGGCGAACAGCCCAACCCTTGGGACCGACTACAGCCCCAGGATGCGATGAGCCGACATCGAGGTGCCAAACCTCCCCGTCGATGTGGACTCTTGGGGGAGATAAGCCTGTTATCCCCGGGGTAGCTTTTATCCGTTGAGCGATGGCCCTTCCATGCGGAACCACCGGATCACTAAGCCCGTCTTTCGACCCTGCTCGACTTGTAGGTCTCGCAGTCAAGCTCCCTTCTGCCTTTACACTCTACGAATGATTTCCAACCATTCTGAGGGAACCTTTGGGCGCCTCCGTTACACTTTAGGAGGCGACCGCCCCAGTCAAACTGCCCGCCTGACACTGTCTCCTGCCCCGCTAAGGGGCAAGGGTTAGAAGTTCAATACAACCAGGGTAGTATCCCACCGACGCCTCCTCCGAAGCTGGCGCTCCGGAATCTCAGGCTCCTACCTATCCTGTACAAGTTGTACCAAAATTCAATATCAGGCTACAGTAAAGCTCCACGGGGTCTTTCCGTCCTGTCGCGGGTAACCTGCATCTTCACAGGTACTATAATTTCACCGAGTCTCTCGTTGAGACAGTGCCCAGATCGTTACGCCTTTCGTGCGGGTCGGAACTTACCCGACAAGGAATTTCGCTACCTTAGGACCGTTATAGTTACGGCCGCCGTTTACTGGGGCTTCAATTCGCACCTTCGCTTGCGCTAAGCACTCCTCTTAACCTTCCAGCACCGGGCAGGCGTCAGCCCCTATACGTCACCTTACGGTTTTGCAGAGACCTGTGTTTTTGCTAAACAGTCGCCTGGGCCTATTCACTGCGGCTCTCTCGGGCTTTAACACCCTAATAGAGCACCCCTTCTCCCGAAGTTACGGGGTCATTTTGCCGAGTTCCTTAACGAGAGTTCTCTCGCTCACCTTAGGATTCTCTCCTCGACTACCTGTGTCGGTTTGCGGTACGGGCACCTTCCACCTCGTTAGAGGCTTTTCTTGGCAGTGTGAAATCAGGAACTCAGACCTAATGGTCCTTGTCATCACAGCTCAACGTTATAGGAACGGGATTTGCCTCATTCCACGCCTTACTGCTTGAACGTACATAACCAACAGTACGCTTACCCTATCCTTCTGCGTCCCCCCATTACTCAAACGGTGGAGTGGTGGTACAGGAATATCAACCTGTTGTCCATCGCCTACGCCTATCGGCCTCGGCTTAGGTCCCGACTAACCCTGAGCGGACGAGCCTTCCTCAGGAAACCTTAGTCATTCGGTGGACGGGATTCTCACCCGTCTTTCGCTACTCATACCGGCATTCTCACTTCTAAGCGCTCCACCAGTCCTTCCGGTCTAGCTTCAACGCCCTTAGAACGCTCTCCTACCACGGATTCCATACGGAATCCATCCACAGCTTCGGTGAATTGTTTAGCCCCGATACATTTTCGGCGCAGCGTCACTCGACCAGTGAGCTATTACGCACTCTTTAAATGATGGCTGCTTCTAAGCCAACATCCTGGTTGTCTAAGCAACGCCACATCCTTTTCCACTTAACAATTACTTGGGGACCTTAGCTGGTGGTCTGGGCTGTTTCCCTCTTGACTACGGATCTTATCACTCGCAGTCTGACTCCCAATTATAAATCTCTGGCATTCGGAGTTTGTCTGAATTCGGTAACCCGGGATGGGCCCCTAGTCCAAACAGTGCTCTACCTCCAGGATTCTCAAAATTGAGGCTAGCCCTAAAGCTATTTCGGAGAGAACCAGCTATCTCCAGGTTCGATTGGAATTTCTCCGCTACCCACACCTCATCCCCGCACTTTTCAACGTGCGTGGGTTCGGGCCTCCAGTAAGTGTTACCTTACCTTCACCCTGGACATGGGTAGATCACCTGGTTTCGGGTCTACAACTACATACTCTATCGCCCTATTCAGACTCGCTTTCGCTGCGGCTCCGCCTTCTCAGCTTAACCTTGCATGCAATCGTAACTCGCCGGTTCATTCTACAAAAGGCACGCTATCACCCATTAACGGGCTCTAACTACTTGTAGGCACACGGTTTCAGGATCTCTTTCACTCCCCTTCCGGGGTGCTTTTCACCTTTCCCTCACGGTACTGGTTC